>RFJB01000038.1 GCA_003695045.1 Candidatus Woesearchaeota archaeon
AATCCCTGTTTCCAGAGCCAAAGAACTCTTTTACAATCTCTCCCGGTCTTACGGTCACGACCGGATTCCAGTCAGACGGGAACAGGCGCGAGTACTGCGGCCAGGTATACCTCAAGTCCACAAACGCGATGACGCCCCTGTCCTTCTCTGTTCTTATGCACCTTCCGGCGCTCTGAACGGCTTTGTTGAATGCGGGAAAAACGTATCCGTACTCCCAGCCCCTCCCAAACTTCCTGTCAAAGTATTCTATGAGCGACTTGGTTTCCAGAGTGGGCTTTTGGAGGGGCAGCCCCACAATGACAACCGCCTTGAGGTAGTCGCCGGGCAGGTCAATTCCCTCTCCAAACGAGCCGCTTATGACTCCGAGAAGAACTGCGCCGCTGTCTTTGTATTCCTTGAATCTTGACAGGAACTCCTCCTTCTCCTCTTTGGTCATCTCGCTTCTCTCAAGAAAAATCGTTCTTCTGGACATCTTTGAGAACTCCCTGTGCACCGCATCTCTCAGGAAATAGCTTGGAAAGAAAACCGCGCTGTTTCCCGGAACAGAATTCACAATCTCTGCCGTTACTTCAGCAATCTTTCTGAACTGCTCGCTGTTCCTCGCAGTATATTTTGTTGTTGCGCTTGGAACTATAATTATCCTTCTGTTCTCTTCGGCAAAAGGGCTTTTGTAGCTTTTCTCGTCTGTCCTTTCCGGGAATCCGAGAAGGTCCCTGTACATCTTAGTGGGCTCGAGCGTGCCGGACATCATAATCACTGAATGAGCAAGTTCAAGCACGCTGCTCACAACAACCGAAGGGTCAAGGCAGATTCTCTCCAGCACAACAGTCGTGTCGGACTTTCCTTCTTTCAGGGAGATTATCCTTGCAAATCCCTCGTCTTCGTCCTGCCACTGTTCAAGAAATGATGCAATGCTTCCAATGTAGCTCTGTCTCTGAGTTTCTCTTATTATGTCTGCAGCATTCTCAAGCGTTGAGATTATTTCTCTGAATGCTTTCTGCGGTCCGTCTTCTTTTGCCCCGCTTTCTTTTTCCGCTGCAAACTCCTCTTCCAGCGCGCTGATCAGCTCATCCCTTTCTACATACCCCTCTTCATTTTCAGAAAGCGACTTTGCTTTTGTTATCAGAAAATTCTGCAGGGCGGACAACAATGGAATAAGATGCTCATATGAATTCTTCTTCGCTTCTATTATGGCTCTCTTGAGTATGTTGCTGCTTATTCTTGATGATGCAAGGTCTCTTATCCTGTCGCCAAGATTATGGCCCTCGTCCACTATTATGATTGAGTTCTCAATCTCCATTCCTGCGCGGTTGAAGAAGCTTTCCCTTATCGCGGGATTGAATATGTAATAGTAATCGGTAATGACCACTCTTGCCTGCTTTGCAATCTCAAGCGAGAGGTAATAAGGGCATATTTTTCTTGCCGACGCTTCTTTTATTATCTCTTTCGTGCTGTTCACTCCTCTGCGCAGAAGCCGCTTCAGGAGTTGCTGCGCGTCAGCACTTAATGTTGATCCCTTCCTGAGCTTTTCATAGTACTCGCACTTCTTCTCCTCAATAAGCTTTCTGCAGTACTCTGCAAACTCACCTGAGAAAAGGACCTGGACATTCTTCTGAAGGCACATCCATTTCTTTCCGATTATGTCCGCGGCAACAATCTGTCTGCCGAATTTCTCGGATATCCTCCTGAGGGTTTCTACTGCTATGATGTGCTGCGTGTGCCTTGATGTTACAAAGAACACTGTTTTGTCGTTCTCCTCGGCATACTTCAACGCAGGCCCCAGCGAAGCTATAGTCTTCCCGAGACCTGTTGGAGCGTGCACAATGAGATGCCTTCTTTTTCTGAGCGCGCGCTCAACGGCATTGAGCATTTCTTTCTGGCTCTTCCGTATCCTCTGGAACGGAAACAGAAATCTCTCTTCGGTATTCTGTCTCTCTTTGGTATTCTGTTTTTCCCCCTCTTCAATCTCCTTTTCTGCTTCTTTTTTTTCGCCGCTTTTTGCTCTTGTCATTCTTTCATCCTGAAAATCCATTCCGACCGGAGAATCCCTTCTCCGGGTTTCTTCCGAGTGTATATAAAATTATCCTAATGAGGAAAAAGTTACATTAGTTCTTTTCTTTCCTTCTTCCGCTGTTTTTTGCTTGTGCTTCTAAATCAAAAAGTTTAAATAAAAGAAGGGTTTATTGGAAATATAGATTGCGTTTGTGATAACGCAATAGTTATTATCTAATCATTATATTGTGGAATAATATTTTAATTTCGCTTTGAAGCGCTGCAACGCGCTGTATTCAGGGGTTGCGTCTATTCAGGGGTTGTGTCAATGGCTAAAAAAGAAGAACCCAAAGATATGTTCAATGTTTTCTTCAGGGAGAAGCCCGCACTCATGCTGGTCCACCTGAGAAACAGCAAAGGCGAGATGTACGCTTCTTCACTTGCAAAAGCGGTGGACTGCACATATTCCCACGTTGTCAAGGTTCTTCAGGAAATGGAGAAGGCGGGGCTCGTGAATTTTGACAAGAAGGGGCGCCTTAAACTTCTCACGCTTACCCGTGAAGGAATGGAGATTGCGGAGCACATTGACAAAATACGCATCCTTCTCAAAAAGTAATTCTGCAAACCTTACGTTTGCAAGATAACACTTGTTTCTTCAATACGGACTTTGATTAAACTCTCTGTCCGACTATCCATTTGATTATTCGTTTGATTATCAATTATTCGTTTGATTGTCGCTGCAGAATTAGGGTTTCATTCCGACTTCAATGTTATCTTCTCTTCCGCATGCCTCTTGGGCAGGACAATCTTTGCCGCTTCTATGAACTCAGAAACTTTGCTTGTGGGAATGAGGGCGCCGGCTGCGTACTGGTGGCCTCCTGCTTCGCCGCCCACAGCGTCGGCAAGCTCCTTGATAACATCGCGAAGGTCAATGTCTTCCCTCGGCTTGTATCCCGCTATCCGCAGGGAAACCTTTGTCTGATGCTTGTCTATGCGCGCGATGCTCAGAATAAAAGTGTTATCCTCAAGGTTGTTCGACTTTGCCAGAATGGAAGCAAAGGTGCCGGCAATCGTGTGAAGAATCTCGTCCTCTGCATTGATAATGAGCGCGCCCGGAACCCGTATTATCCTGTCTTCAGGCGGACTGTTCTCAAACCATCTCAAAGCATTCACAATCTCCTTCCGGTATGACTCCAGAACCTTGGTTGCCTTTGCTTTGAGTTTGGGGTCTCCAAGGCAAACCCCGATTCCAATAGATGTCTTGTTCATCCTTCCGCACGCATTAAGAACCGTTGCGAACTCTTTTGCAGTTCTGAAATGAGTTCCTTCTTTCTCATCCAGCAGAATGTACTGGTTTCCCAGAACATCCTCGGGTTTTGCTTCGCCGGAGCGCTTCATAATTATTCCGGCAACCAGGCGCTTCATCTCCTCCTCGCTGAGGTCATTCAGCTTTCTCCATCTCTTTTCGTTCATCGGGCTGATGCCCAAACTTTGGAGGAACTGTATTGCGCCGCTCTCGGAACCTGTTACTCCGGGAATGTAAGGGTCTGAGCTGTACTCAATGACCTTATGCAGGGGCCTTGTTTCAGCCCCGAAGAAGCGGAGGCCCTTCCGGACTTCAATCTTTTTCTGTTCCACTGCTGTTTTGAGAATCCTTGAATTCAGCTCAAGAAAGCCGTCTTCTTCCTGCACATCTCCTATCGCTCCGACAATGGCGATGTGCGCGAGGTCCCTGTTCTTCTCGTCCATTGCCTCAGCCACAAAATAGGCGACGCCTGCTCCCGAGACCTCCTTCGAGCCGTCGATGCCTGCAAGGTGAGGATTGACATGGATGAACTTCTCGTTCTGCTCGTTGTCTTCCTCCTGTGGAATGTGGTGGTCAATTATTATTATCCTCCTGTCTCCAAGATGCTGCTTCAGGGGGATTGTCTGACCCGAGCCAAGGTCTGTGACAATGAGAGTTTCAAAGTTCTCCTTTTCAAGGCCTTTTATTACTTCTTCATTCAGCTGCTGAACAATTGACAGAGAATACCTCATGTTCTCGCGGTTCAGGGCGCGCACCATGATGCTTGCGGCAGAAAGGCCGTCAGCGTCGAGATGAGAAACCAGCCGGACCTGTTTTGACCTGTCCAAACTCTTTATGGCTGATGCTGCTCTTTTTACAAGTTCAAAAAATCCCTCGTAGTCCGCTTTCATCAACACTCCCTTTCTCCAAAAAGTAAAAGTTGAGATAAAAAGAACAGAAAGGCAGCGGTGCGCTGCCTCCGGCATTCCTTAATTCTATTCCTTTACTCTACATACAATCGTATGCTCTTTGCATCATACTTCCAGTCGTGCGGAAGCTTTCCGATGCTTTTGTAATACTTGACAAGGCGCTTTATCTTTGATTCGGTAAGCTGAAGGCCGCGCTTTGCGGTCTGATCCTGCTTGTTCTCCTCAAGATGCTTCCTTATGTTGACTGATTTCTTCATGAGAGCAATCAGGTCTTCCGGTATCGCGGGAAGGAGCTTTTTCTCCTCCATTATCTTTGTGATGCTCTTTCCGGCAATCAGCTTTGTGTCCGGTATGCCGTAAACGTCCCTTAAAGTGATGCCTATCATGCTTGGGGCAAGCCCCTCTTTTGCCAGTTTGACAACCAGCAGTTCAACTTCCTTCGGTTTGTATCTTATCCAGCTGGGCTTTGCCAGCTTTGAAGGCCTGGTGCTTCCAGATTTTCCCTTATCTCTTGAATGCATTCTTGCCATTGTGTTTACCTCCGCTTAGCACTTTGCTCTGTTCTGATGTTTGTTTTTTTGTCGCGGAAACACCGGCTAGAAAACGCGATGTCTCCAGTCTGCCAAAGCCCTAGGACCGTGGCAGCTCTCGATAAGCAAAGTTGCCTTCAGAAATCAGCATTTCTTTTTAACCCTTTCGGTCAGATGTGCTTAGGTGAGCCGGTTTCCTGCTTTTCATCTGTTCTGCTTTCATCTGCGGCGTGCTTTCAGTTAGTCAGCCAGTTTGTCGGCTTGGTCAACTCATGCACTCTCCTGCCTTCAGGGTGCATCTTTATCTGGGGGATTCTCTCTTCAAGGTTTCTGGATTTCTTGTTCCCCGGGTAAAATGTTTCAGTTGTGATTCCAAGGTCTGCAAGTATGAACTTCTCAAGTTCGCCTGCTTTTTTGCTCGGCAGAGGCCGTGCGTGTATCATCGCGCCGTCACCGTATGTTACAATGTGAGTTGCATTCCGGCGGCTGGCTGTGAGATACTGCTCTCCTTCAGGGTCATACCTTGCAAATGTGAGTTTATATGTCATATCTGTGTGGTAGTTACTTTTTTCTTTAATATTTTTCGTCTTCTGCAGGTTTCCGGCAGCCCTGCCGCTTCTTTTGTTGAATTCTGTTCAATATCTGGCGGTTTCTGTTGTTCTTTGTTGAATTTCTTTCATCTTTTGTTGGATAAAATATATTAATGTGTTGCCTTTATGGTTTTTCACACAAAAAAATGTTTAGGAGGTTGTTGAGAATGCAAACGCAAACTGCAAAACTTGTACAAATTTCAGAAAGAAAAGCCGGAGCGGAGGCAGATATGAAAGCGATGAAAGCAAGGTTGCACATAGTGGCAGAACTCTTCAGGTATACTGTGGACTTTTTTCACCAGGAGAGCTTTCTGCAGCTCATGCCGGTTATGCTGGGAAAATCAGTAGACCCGCTGGGTCCTGATCCTGGAAGCTCGATAGTCAAGATTCCGGAGATAGAATACCAGGGCGAAAAGCTCCGGCTCGTAACATCAATGATACTCCATAAGCAGCTCGCAGTAAAGCACTTCAGCAGGATTTTCATAATGAGCCCGAACATCCGGCTGGAAAGGTCTGAGAGAATAAGGACGGGAAAGCACCTGTTTGAGTTCACCCAGGCGGACTTTGAGCTGAGGGATGCAAAGATGGATGACGTCTTTGCCATTGTGGAAAAATATTATGCTGGGCTTTCAAAGCATATGAAAGAGCATGCAAGGGAACACTTCAAAGTGCTGGGCATTGAGCCCTTCGTCTTCAGGGTGCCTTTCAAAAGATACACAACCCACGAACTTATCGATAAATACGGCGAGGACTGGGAATTAAAAGCCAGCATGCAGCACGAACAGCCCTTCTGGGCAGTATGCCACAAGAGGGAATTTTACGACAGGGAAGACCCGGAAAGGGAAGGGCACTACCTGAACTACGACCTTGTTTATCCTCTCGGTTTTGGAGAAGGGCTTTCGGGAGCAGAAAGAGAACACGAGTTTGAACGGATAAAACTCCGCATAGAAAGGGACGGCCTTCCTCTTGAAGCGTACAGCCATTACCTCTCCAAAGCCAAAGAAGGGTTTGAGCCCTCAGCCGGAGCAGGAATAGGCATGGAGCGGCTTGCAAGGTTCCTCACAAAAGCGAAGCACGTGTC
>RFJB01000039.1 GCA_003695045.1 Candidatus Woesearchaeota archaeon
CTCCGAGTTCTTTGGCAATCGCAACAGAAGCAAGAATTATGCCCTTTCCGTACTCGCCCGATTTGAAGTTCGGCACGAGGTAGTGCCTTCCAATTCTGCCAACTTTCGCATCATTAAGCACGTCCTCAATGCCTCTTCCAACCTCAAACCTGTACTTTCTGTCTTCCACAGCAACGAGGAGCAGAAGGCCGTTGTCAGCGCCTTCCTTTCCCAGTCTGCCTTCCACAAGATTGTACGAGTAGTCCTCTATGGGCGTTCCGTCAAGGGAGTTTATCGTGACAACGGCAAACTCCGCCCTGCCCGAATCATATATCTGCCTGAGAATTTCCGAGAGCAGGGCTTTCTCTTCAGGGCTCAGAATTCCGGCGTTGTCCTGCACGAAGGATTCCCCGAACGAAACCTGCTCGGCAACAGCAGACGAGAAGAATATGATTAGAAGAACTAGGAAGACCGCGACTTTCAGGGCCCTGTTCTCTTTGTTGTGCATTTTAATAGTGCGTTTCAGGAGGGTTTAGGCCGACGCATTTGGTAACGCTCTGGCCGCATGAAGTGCACTGGTATGTTATGAAGGTGGAGTTGCCGCTGTTCATGCTGCCCGTCTTTACAAGCCTGCCTCCGCACTTGCTGCATGTTTCTGTCTGATTCATGCTGCCGGCTGAAGAGAGGGGGTTTATTAATTTTGCTGTGAGGCCGTGCCTTCTTCTGCGCTTTATGTTCTGTTCTCTATTTTTTCCCGCCCTGCGTTTCCCTGCGGTACAGGACATACGAATATGCAGTTGAGAACACGGCAACAATCAGGGCTGATGCAATGATTACCGCTGCTGAATAATCCGGAACAAGGACTGATGCAAGCGAAGCAGCTGCAGCCCACTTGAAGAGCTTCGCGCCCAGCCGGTGGGTTTCTTTCCAGACCGTGCTGCTGCTCAGGGTCCACGGAGTTCTTATTCCCACGAACCAGTTCTGCCTTGAGTTCTCGCAGAGAATTCCTGCCGCGTAGAAAAGAGCAGCAATGCCAAGTGGAAAGATAAACAGAGGACTGATCAGGATGCCTGCGTTCCACAGAAGAATCTGGGCATGGACAACAAGCAGGAATCCCATGACAACGCCGGCAAACATGCCGTATTGCTTTCTGAACTTTCTGAGGTTTCTGCCGAGAGGGTCTATTCTCGGGACTGCCGCGAAGAGCCCTGCAAGAAGCGCCATGATGCCGGGCACCATGAATGCTCCTGCTGCTTTCGGGAGGGTTCCGTCGGGCTCTCCCCCTGCATTCCAGTGGGTTGCCATTCTGCCTGGCATTTCAGGATAAAGGTATGCTGACAGGAGAAACGCAGTTCCAACAAGGAACAGCATCACAAGGCCGGACTTTTTCATGGCTTCGTATCTGCCGGCGCGGTTTAATAAATCTTGCGCAGATTATACGGGTGCAGTGCGGCATGGTGTTTTTTGTCTGCGGCAGATGAAAAATTTTATATTGCGCCATCAACACCCTGAAGTGGCGAACAATGGTCAATGCCTATCTCTCATATCTTGGAATCACAATCGCGCTTCCGGACAGGCACACCTATGCAGACCTCGGCTGGACCACCGACCTTGAAGGAAGGATTGCGCAGTTTGAAAGCCGGCTCGGAATGAAGCCGTCCCATAAGCGCAAGAACATATCGGGAAAGTTCTTTGTTGCCGGAAGCGCACTGAAGTATCGCGACAGAAAGACGGGAATGACGCGCCTTGCCACTGTCTATGCAAGCCCTGAAAAAGCTTCTGTCGCGGAGCATCTCAAAGATTATTACAGGACCGCCCTTGCTGCCCACGAGCAGGCGCACATTGCCAGCATGACCGGAAACACTTACGCCCTGGAGCAGAAGTACGGACTTAACCTCAGGGGCAGAAGCGAGGAGGACATCGCGAATCTTGTTTCGCTTGCCGTTCTTGAGCAGAAGGCGCTCCGCAGGGGAAAGTCCCTTGAGGAAATTCTTTACTCTGACGCCAATCCCGGCGGCATTCTCATAACGAACAGCACCAGGAAGCCGAAGATGCGCGTTCAGAAGAGGTATCACAACAGGATTCTGAGAGAATATTTCAGGCAGAGAGCACGCCATAACGGAGTGCCGAGGGAATATTACGCTCATTACGCTCAAAGAAGGGCGTCATAGCTTGGTTGCTCTGCCTTATCTATCTTTTTTTGTATCTTTTGCAGAAGAGAAAAGTATTTATAACTCTCCGCAAATCATCAGAAAGCAAAGCACACAATATGTAGTTGCTGAGCAGTTCTGAAGGCACAACATTTGGTGTCTTCGCGGGGTTTAAAATCACCGGCAAAAAAGCGTCAAAAAAGCATCTGGACATGCTTTTTCACTGGAAAAAAGGTGTATGGAATGGTGGGTAGCGAAGAAAGAAACGCGGAATCAAAGGAAACAGCAGTTCTCGAGAACATAAGAAAGCGCAACGGCGCAGTTGTCAGGTATGACAGGAGCAAGATAGAGGAGGCAATATTCAAGGCAGCGCAATCAGTCGGCGGCTCTGACCGGAAGGAGGCAGCCAGGTTGGCAGAGAAAGCGGAAGCCAACCTCCTTGACGCGATGAAAAAAGGCGCCGTTTCAGACGTTCCTTCTGTTGAGGAAATCCAGGACGTGGTTGAAAAGACGCTCATAGAGGAGGGCCATGCCAAAACAGCCAAGGCATACATAGTTTACCGCGCCAAGAGGGCGGAGATACGCGAGAAAGAAAAGGAGGAGCAGGCAGAACTTGACTATGACGAGCAGATAAACCTCATGTTCGAGCACAAGTCAAAGCTTCTCAAAGTGGTGCCGAAAGAAAGGATTGAGACATACAAGAAACTCTACCACTACCTCAAGGAGCTCCAGAAGAGAGGGGAGCTTCCCGTTCATCCGTCAAGCTACCTTGGAGGCAATGAGCTCGCCACAAACATCTATGAAAGAAAGTATTATCTCAAGAACATTGCCGGTCAGCCGGTGGAGTCAAAGCCGGAGCATGTTTTCACGCGCCTTGCTGCTTACATGGCTGCAATGGAAGATGACGGGGAAAAGCAGAAGGAGTGGGCGAAGAAATTCTACGAGATGCTTTACGAGGGCCACTTCATGCCGGGAGGCAGGGTCATTGCCGGAGCGGGAGACCTGTACCGGTTGAAGACGCTTGCCAACTGCTTCGTTACCGTTATAGAAAAGGACAATCTTGAGTCAATCTACAAAGCCGCCTATGAATGCGCCAGGACATACTCATACGGAGGCGGCATCGGAACCGACATTTCAGTGCTTAGGCCGAGAGATTCCGTTGTCCACAATGCCGCTGACAAGTCAACCGGCAGCGTGTCATTCATGGAGCTTTACTCTCTGACAACAGGGCTTATCGGCCAGTCCGGAAGAAGAGGCGCCTTAATGCTCACGATAGATGTGAAGCATCCTGACGTGATGGACTTTATCAGGGTCAAAAAGGTGCCCAACTGGGTTACCAAGCAGATTGTGGAGCAGTGCAAGTGGTCAGGCAGGTTTGACGAGGAGGACCTGAAAGAGATAGAAAAGCAGGTCCGCGAGAACACCCAGGTAAGGTTTGCCAACATCAGCCTGAAGGTTTCCGACGAGTTCATGCAGGCCGTGGAGGAGCAGACGAAATACGGGCCCGGGGCGTATGTTGCATATCTCAAAAAGGAAAAGAACGGCAAGCCGGTCTCCCAGGGGGAGGGGCTCAACTATTCCTACGGGATGCCTTCAAGGAACATCTCAAACTATGAGTTCCTCGGCAAGTTTGATTCTTTTGACCAGCTAAAGGAGTTCCTCAGGCAGAAAGGAGCCAACATTGGCTTTTCGGAGGAAGATGTTCTTAATGTTGAGAACAGGAACATGTACGGCGACTTTGTTGTCAGGACTGAAGACGGCACAGAAATCGCGGTAAGGCAGTCCGGCGACTTTATGCACTACTTCAATTCCGAGCAGACAGGCGAAATAAAGAAGCTTGTCAAGGCAAGAACTGTCTGGGACGAGTTTGTTGCCGGCAACTACACGACTGCCGAGCCAGGCCTGATATTCTGGTCCACCATGACGAGGTATTCGCCCTCCAACTATGTTGGCAGGCCCATTGCCTCGACGAACCCGTGCGGAGAGGTTCCGCTTGAGGACGGCGGCGCTTGCAATCTTGCGTCGGTGAACCTCTCAAGGATGGTCAGGAACGGCTTCACGAAGGATGCGGAAGTCGACTGGGAACTCCTGAGAAGCACTGTCAGGAAGATTGTCCGCTTCCTTGACAACGTGATGTCGTGGAACAGCATGCTCAACCCGCTTGAGAAGCAGAGAAAAGCGGCCGCGGAAACAAGACGCCTCGGGATAGGAATCATGGGCATGGCGGACATGTTCCTCCAGCTTGGCATCGCCTATGACAGCGAAGATGCCTTGAAGCTCATTGAAAAAGTAGGTCATGAGATGGCGAATGCCGCTTACCAGGCGTCTGCCGAGCTTGCAGAGGAGAAAGGAAGCATGCCTGTTTATGACTACGAGAAGTACTCAAAAGGTCCCTTCTTCAAAGAGATTCTGACTGAAGAAACAAGGAGAATGATAAAGGAGAAAGGGCTCAGGAATGTTGCGCTTCTCTCAATTGCTCCTACCGGTTCTATCTCAAACATTGTCCTGAGCTTCAGGAACGGAAACAGGAATTACATTGGTGTAAGCGGCGGCATAGAGCCGGTGTTCAGTTTGTATTATACGCGCCGCTCCGAGTCGTTCGGAAACAAGTTCTTCAAGGTTTTCCATTCCACGGTGCAGGCATTCATTGACATGAACAACCTTTCCGAAAAGGCGGAAAAAACAACAAACACCGAGGAGCTTCGCTATGTCCTGCCCGAGTACTTTTTCAGGACGGCGCATTACATCCAGCCCGAAATGAGAGTCAAGATTCAGGGGACCATGCAGAAATACATTGACCACAGCATCTCCTCAACGGTAAATCTTCCGGAAAGCATTTCTCCGGAGGTAATTTCCAACATCTACATTGAGGCGTGGAAGGACGGTCTGAAAGGAATAACCATTTACAGGGACGGAAGCAGGTATCCGATTTTGAGCATTGACCAGAAGCAGACCGAGTTCCAGCAGTTCAAGAAGAGAAAGTTCAGAGTGACGTTTGACGACGGAAAGGAGCTTGTTCTGATGGGCGATGAGGTGTTCACTCTGCCTTCGGGCAAGCTGTCAACGCCTTTCCATGCTATTGACGCCAAGGAGAAGGGCGTCACGATTGAAGAGGTTGTTGACAAGCCCTCCAATGTTGTGAAAGAGGAAAAAAAGCCCGACAGAAAGGATGATTCCCTGGACCTTACCAGGATTGTCATGCCTGATGAGGAGGAAGAGCAGTCCGGA
>RFJB01000040.1 GCA_003695045.1 Candidatus Woesearchaeota archaeon
CACTTTCACAAGGGCTCCGTCATGGCAGTCGGTTGTCAATGCTGTGGATGCGCTTCCGTTTGAAGATGAACTCAAAAGGAAGATTCTGGCTAAAGCGGAGCAGTACCACCGGCTTCTTTTGAAGGACAAGAAGTAAGAAAAGGAACAAGGATTAAGTGGCAGGCATTTTTCGGGGTGATGCTTTCCGCCCTGTTTCAGCCCAGTTTATTCTCCTGAACCAGGCCAGGCTTATTATCCCTGATAAGACGTATGCAAGCGCGATTCCTGAAAAAAGCCCGAACTCGCGAAGATTAAAGGATACTGCCAGGAAGTATGCGAGCGGAGCAGAAAGCCCCACAACTCTTATCAGCGTGAGAATCATCTGGGGCACTGCGTTTCCCGTCCCGAGAATCGTGAAGCCGACTATTATGTTAAGCGCGACAAAGAAGTAGGCGGGCGAGATGAGCCGCAGGTAGGTGGTTGCCATGTCTGAAACTGCCACATCACTGGTGAAAACGCGGGTTATTTGCGGCGCGAACAGATAGAAAATGACGCTCAAGAGCAGCACGAATGACGATGCCATACCCATTGATGCAAGAGAAGTTTGCCTTGCCCTTTCAGATTTCCCCGCTCCAAGGTTCTGGCCTACCAGGGTCAGAGTTGCGATTCCAAGCCCCAGCAATGGCATTATTGCCACGCTGTCAATCCTGAATCCGATTCCGAGCGTTGCTATGGCTGAGCTTCCGAAGAGAGACGCGATTTTTGCGAGGAATGCCCAGCCGAGTGCCATGCTTACCTGGCTTATTGAGGAGGGAATGCCTATGACGAAAAGCTTTTTGACAACCTCTGTGTTAAATGAGAAGTCCTTGATGCTGAACTTTATCGGGCTTGCTTTTGAAAGAAGGTATCTGTACATGTATGCTGCCGAGATGATTCTTGAAGTGACGGTGGCTATTGCTGCGCCTTTTATGCCGAGCCCGAAGTAGAATATGAGTACGGGGTCAAGAATTGTGTTCGCGACTGCTCCGGTTATCATTGCTTTCATAAGCATCTTTGTGTTTCCTATGCCCCGTATCATTCCGTTTGCCATAAGCCCCAGAAGGAGTATTGGGGCGCCGATATAGATTACCGAAACATATTCATTAACGAGAGCCATGACGTTTCCTGTGGCTCCGGCAAGGGCGAATACCGGTTTGATTGTAAGCAGGCCTGCTAAAGACAGGACTGCTCCGAGAATGACTGCAATGAGTATTGAGTGCTCCGCTACATTGTCTGCTTTTTCATACTTCTTTGCGCCTATGTAGCGCGCTACAAGAGCGTTGGTTCCTGTTGCGATTCCGCCGGCAAGGGCTATCATTACGAAAGCAACGGGAAAAACGAGGGTTACTGCTGCTATGGCATCCGGACCGAGCCGGCCGACAAATATGGTGTCAACTATGTTGTATCCTGTTTCGACCATCATTGCGGCAATCATTGGCAGGGCTGTAATCAGAAGTTTTCTGATTATGCTGCCGGATGTAAGGTCCGGAGCGTTTCTTCTTCCGGAGTGCGATGCATTCTGCTTTTCCATGAATCATCTGCCTCTGTGTCTGCGTTGTCAGCACAGCATGTTCATTCGTACCTGAGAGAGTCGACCGGTTTCTGCCTTGATGCCTGAATTGCAGGAGTTATTCCGGAAAGGGTTCCTATGACGTAGGAGAACGCGAGAGCGCCGAGAATGAGGTACCATGGGAAGTATGCTTTGAGAAGCGTGTTCCCTGTTTGGTGGATTCCGAATTCGACGAGTTTGCTGACTCCGATTCCTATAAGGATTCCGATTGAGCCGCCTGCAAGGCCGAGAAGCCCCGACTCTATGAGGAAGAGAGTGAGTATGTCGCTGTTTCTGGCGCCGATGGCTTTCATTATTCCTATTTCCTTTGTCCTTTCAAGAACTGCTGTGTACATTGTGTTTGTTATTCCGATTCCTCCTACGAGAAGGGAGATGCCTGCAATTGCTATCAGGAAGACCTGCACTATGTTGAGTATGGTGTTGAATGAACTCATGAGGTCTTCGCTTGTCTGGACTGTGAAGTCCTCTTTTCCTTCTTCAAGGCCGCGGTGTTTTCTGAGGGTTCTTTCAATGTTCTCCGCGACAACTTCCGGGTCAAGCGACTGGTCTGCTTTGACAATTATGTAGCCGACTTCGTCCTTGTTGTTCGGATACACCTCGTCAAACATCTCTTCGGGAATGTATATGTTTGTGTCGTCTCCGGAGTTGCCCACTTCTGAAAGGAATCCGACAACCCTGAATTCTTTTCCGTTAATGTCCACTTTGTCGCGAAGTTTGAGGTTGGGCTTGAATATGTCTCCGTCAAGGTAGAGGTGCCCGAGGATTGTCTTGTATGTGTCTCCAGCGCGGAACCGCCTGCCTTCTTCAATATCGTAGGAGGACATCATTTCTTCAAATACTTCTGAATCTCTCGGCCAGCCCGTGACATATGCGTATCTCCTCTGAGAGCCGACTCTTATTTCGCCTATTTTGAATTTTATGCCGACCGCATCTATGACGCCGTTGGCTGTCATGACCGCCTTGACATCCGAGTCAGTCAGTTTTACAGTTCCAAGGTTTGAGCTCGGGTCTCCGAAGCCGCCTTTCGCCTGTATGAAGAGCTTGTCGGCGCCGAGTTTTTCAAACTCGTCGGAGATGGATTTCTGAAGCCCCTGGCCTAAGCTGACGAGCGCAACGAGCAGGGAGACGCCTATGAATATGCCTACCATGGTGAGCCAGCTTCTTAGGCGCCTCTTGAAGAGGTTCTGGACTGCAAGTTTCAGGTAGTCGGTTATCATTTTCGTTTTGTTTTTTCTTTGCCTGTTTGCTGAATTGAATTTTGAGTGTTTGTTTCGCGGGAGTCATCCTCTGAGAGCGTCGACCGGCCTGAGGGATGCCGCTCTCTTTGACGGGAGGTATCCTGATATCACGCCGATGATGAATGAAAAGATTCCCACTCCTATAAGCATGAGCGGGTTGAAGTTTGCCTGTATCAGGGTTGTTCCCATGGCTGCTTTTGAGCCGATTTCCGTCAGTTTTCCGATGGTCACTCCGAGTATTATCCCTATTATTCCGCCGACGAGTCCGAGAAGCCCCGATTCTATCATGAACACTGTTAAAATGTCTTTGTTTCTTGCTCCTATTGATTTCATTATGCCTATTTCCTTTGTCCTTTCAAGAACTGCTGTGTACATCGTGTTTGTTATTCCGACTGCCCCGACGATGAGCGAGATTGCGGCAATCCCTATCACTATCGCCTGGACTATGGTGAAGATTGTCCTGAAGGAGTCAAGAAGCTGTTTCGGCGTTCTGACATCAAAGTCCTCTTCGCCTTTTTTCACTCCCCTCTCCTTTCTCAGTTTTCTTTTGACGTCTTCCTGTATGCGGTCTATCTCTTCTATGTTCTGGACTTTTCCAACGATGACGCTCACGAATTCCGGCAGGTCGAAGAGGTCGCGCATCACGTCCTCGTTCATGAGCACCACCCTGTCAAACTGCGGCGAACCAAGAGGCTCCATCACGCCGACCACTTCGAACTTTTCGCCCTGTATTGTTATGCTGTCTCCCGGCTCTATCGGCTTTTTCAGAAGCTTGTCGTTCGCAAGCTTGTGCCCTATGAATACCTTGTGCCCGTCTTCCGGCTTAAGAAGCCGTCCCTTTTCCGCTTTTATCTTCAGTGTGTCTATTACTAGTTTTCTTTCTTCGGGGGGCTGGGGCAGGGAGGCAACGAACTCAAAGAACAGCTGGTCTCCAATCTCGACTGGGGCCGACTTGAGCACTCTGTTTGTCACGACCTCAAAGCCCTTGACGCGCCTGACGACTTCAACATCTTTCAGCGTAAGCTCGGCTATGCTGGACGACCCCGGAGGGCCGAATGAGCCGCCCAGTGCCTGCACTGTTATCTTGTCAGAGCCCAAACTGGAGAACTGGCCCAGCACGGCATTCTCGAGCCCCTGCCCCAGCCCCACAAGGGCAACGACAGAGGCAATTCCGATGAATATGCCGAGCATAGTGAGCCAGCTTCTAAGGCGCCTCTTTCTCAGGTTGTTCACTGAGTAACGGAAAAAGTCGCTGAACATTCTACTTCCTCTTCCTGAAGCGCCTCCAGACGAAGTAGCCCGCAATGAGGACAACTGCAACAATCAGCAGTCCGGAGAAGCTTTTCTCCTTGACAAAGCCGTATTTCTTCAGCTCCTCCTCGCTGTAAAGCCGCAGTTTGAGAACCTGCTTTTCCTCGAAGAGCTTGTTGTTGGCGTCCCTGTACGAGTAAGTCAGCGGGAGGTCTATGAATCGCTTGTCGGTCGGCTTCACGAAGAGTTTGAAGTCAACTGTTTCGTAGTCGTCGGAGTCAATGTTGCCGATGTAAACTTCGTCTGCGGAAAGAAGGTCGTAGTCGTCCGACTGTTCAAGCTTGACATCAAGGAATTTTATGTCGCTTATTCCTTTGTTGACAAACTTGACCGAGACCTTTCCGGAGGTTCCTGCTTTTGTTATCTCTGATTCGTCCAGAGACGCGTAAACCTCGGGAGTTGACGCGACAAGAATTCCGATATAGTTTGTGCTCGAAAAGTTGTCTCCGTTGGTGTCCCTGTATGATAGCTTGACAGGAACCTTGTAGAGTCCGAGTTCTGCCTCAGGGTCCGTGATTA
>RFJB01000041.1 GCA_003695045.1 Candidatus Woesearchaeota archaeon
AAAAGAAGGCTTGAAGAAGCATTGATGAACATGTCATCGGAATATCGCGACACAGTTACCGTAGCAAAGACGGTGCCTCCCATAAAGGTTGAAGTGCTTGAGCCCGATACAATGTACGAGGGCACAGGCAAATTCAGAAGGTTCGTGGATGAAAGGTAAGAGACGATCAGAACGTCTCTTCGTGTTTTCCCTACTGCCTCTTCATCGGCACTCCGCCTGATGGGATTGCCTTTTTGGCGTTCTCCCAGATTTCATTCTTGAACCCTTTATTTTTTGTCCCTTCTTTTCCTTCCCTTACTACAAACTCACATGTCTGGCTCCCCATGGCAATGCACTGAACTTCCTCGCAAACGACATTCTTTATTCCTGTATGCTCTCTAATGAATGCACGCAGTCCTCCGATGAGAAGGTAGTCAATACCTTTCTTCTGTATGCCAAACATTTTCTTGTATTCCCGTGCGAATGTTGATTCGGCAACAAACCTGAATTCTTTCTTCTCAAAATCGCATTTGGTCATTCTTATCTTTCCTGCTCCTATCATCTCAACGTGTCCCAGCTGCATCTTCATGGCTTCGGCCTTCTTGTATCCGAACCTTTTTGTCATCATTCTCGCAGCCATAGCGGTCTGGACCTCAAGAAAGCTTTCCATAATCTCCCTTCCCTTATCTTTCAGAGTGTCTTCAAGGGTCTTCTGGAGTATTACAAGAGCATTCAAAGAAAAAAGATATGCAGGAGTGTTCATGAGAGTTAATGAGCCGTCCTCTTCATACTTCAGCTTGTTTGCAAAAAGGACCTTTTTCAGGAAAGGGTGCATCAGCTCTCACCCAGTCCAGGATGAACGACAATTCCCTTATGCGTTATTTCCATGGGATGAATGTCAGGGTTGTTCCTGGTTTCGCGCATCTTCCTTATCATGAGGCTTCTTGTGTACTGGCCTGCAATTGCCTCATACATGATGTAGATTATGCCGTCGCACACGAACTCGCTTACGCCGTCGCTTGATATCTGGCCGTCGACAGTTTGGGATATTATCAGGCTTGTGGTTTCTTTGAGCTGCCTGAGGTCATTTATGAAACCATAAACGAACTTCTTTACTGCCATTTCAGTAAGTTCTGATGTCTTAAGATATGTTGTCGGAGTGTTTATTGCAAGAGAGCTTATGGAGTCAAGAACCAGACGCCTTATTTTTCCTTTCTTTGCCTTTCTTACTATGTCCTGCACTGTCCTCTCTGTTATGCTTTTTATCCCTATCTCCATAACTTCAAGAAGGCCTTTTTTTTCGAGTTCTTTGAAATCCCACCCAAACTGCATTGCCTGATTTATCAGGGCATCCTTCTTTTCTTCCAAAGTGACATAAAGTCCTCTCTCTCCGAACTTTGAAGCACCATTGTAGAGGTATTCCATCGCGAATATGCTTTTTCCTGTGCCAGGAGTTCCGCTCAGCAGAATTATCTTGCCCTCTTTGAATCCACCTTCAATTAGTTCATCAAACCCTTTAATGCCCGTTTTTATTATCACGCTCTCCATCTTCTTTTTCGTTCTTTTCATTCTCGACCTCCGTTTTGCGGATTTTTACATTATCACATCTTCTCTACAATGTAGAGAAAGAGCGTGTTCTTCTTGGTGTCTATGCGCTGGCATTTTACCTTTGAGCCGGCATTCAGATGGGACCTCAACTCTTTGGGAATAAGGAAATATCTTGTGGCTCCATTTTGGCCGCGCTGGGCTATTCGCGATTTGGTTTCTGCAGCGTCCTCAGCAAAGACATACACCTTGTCCATGTGGCCCTTCAGGTTGAGGGCCTCTTCATATTCCATAAGAATCTCCATCACGACATGGTCACTGTCCTTTGCTACTGTACTTAATACAGTCCCCATAAAGATGCTTACCTCTCCTTTCTATTTAAACTTTTTTTACGTCTTTTTAGTACTTTCTGACGATTTTTTACATCAAAACAACATTTCTTGTCTTTTTTGCCCTTTTGGTTCCTCATAAAAACAGGTTCTTCTCCAATTTCGTTACTACATCTTCTTTTATGTTTAGTTGTTATAGTAACCTTTTGTCTGCTTATTCATTTTATATGTAAACCAAATAATTATAACCTGTGCTTAAGAAGTTTTTCCCGATGCCCGGGAAAAAGCAAAGACCTGCCAAAAAAAGAGGTGCGCAGAAGCAGAAACGGATTTCAAACACCCAGTCGGAGCCCTCCGATGAGTTGTATCAAGAGCTTCTCCAAGCATACAAGAACGCTTCCCCTGCAGCCATGTTCATTCTGGACAAATACACCTTTACAGACATAAACAGGGAAGCGCTCTCTCTTTTCTCATGCGCAAAGGATGACATTCTCGGAAAGCACCCCTGGGATATCTCGCCTCCTAAACAGCCGGACGGAACATCATCCCTCAGGAAGGCAAAAGCGCACATTGATGCCGCACTCTCAGGCAAACCGCAGATGTTTGAATGGGTTCACAGGAGAAAAGACGGCACTGACTTCACTGCTCTGGTCCGCCTCAGGAGGGCGAAAATCAGCGGAAAAGTCAAGGTCTTTGCCTCAGTCCAGGATCTCAGCGATATCGTTCGCACACGCGAAGAACTCCGCATCCTCTGGAGCGCGGTGAGAAACAGCAAATTATCATTCCTGATAACAGACGCCGACGAGAAGATAATCTACGCGAATCCATTTGCCTCCAAACTGACCGGCTATTCAAAATCCGAGATTCTCGGCAGCACGCCGAGAATATTCAAGAGCGGGCTGACTCCCAGGGAAACATACGAAGAAATGTGGTCAACCCTCAGGAAGGGAAGGTCATGGCACGGCGTTTTCATAAACAGGAAAAAGAGCGGAAAATTGTTCTATGAGGATGCTGTTATCATACCTGTTCTGTCCAAAGAAGGAACCCTTACTCATTATGTTGCTTTGAAACAGGACATAACGCCAAGAATTCTTCTTCAGAAGAAAATAGAAAAGAATCAAAAGCTCCTTGAGTCGTATCTTGAGCTCATCCCCCTAATGGTTGTTGTCCTTGACAGAAAGGGAAAAATAAGGTTTCTCAACAAGGCGGGCGGCGAAATCCTCAAAGCGAACCCCGCCGAATGCATTGGAAAGGACTGGTTTTCTCTCTTTATACCAAAGAACGAAAGGGCGGAACTGAAGCGGTACTTCAAACAGCTTCTTTCACAATCCGGCGCGGACCACGACAGGGTTCTCTCTCATGAAAATCCGGTGCTGACGACAACAGGAGAGAAACGGATGATAAGATGGAACAACCGCCTCTGGTTTGACGAGGGCGAACTGAAAAGGATTATTGCCGTAGGCGAGGACATAACAGGAAAGAAGCGCGCGGAGGAGGAACTCAGGAAACGCTATGAGGAACTTGAGGTCTTCAAGAAGGTCTCGGTTGAGCGCGAACTCAAGATGATATCACTCGAGAAGGAGATTGAGAAACTCAGGAAGAAACTCAGCAGAAAAGGCAGGCGGTGAATGACAAATGTTTGCTCCGAACTGGTATATGATTCTGGCGTTTCACATAGTCCTCTTTGACTTTTACTTCATATACCTCCTCATGCGCTCGGACGTGAAGAAGCGCGAGAAATCATTCCTTCTTGCGGCAACTGTCATGATAATACTCTGGCAGTCAGCCAAGGCAGCATCTCTCTCATTTTCAGACGCGGCAGGCGCGCTTGCCTTAGCAAAGCTTTCCAAGATTCCGCCCCTGTTCATGGTGGCATTCGTTCTTCTCTTCGTGAGAGAGCACATTGGAAAGAAGAATTCATCATTGCATGAAAGCATTTTTTACTCTCTTGCAGGCATAATGTCACTTGTTGCAGCTTTCACTGACGGGGTGGTTTCCCCTCCTGTCCAATTTATGGCATGGGGCAGTTATCCTTCGTCCGGCGCTCTTTCCCCTGCCTACGCGCTTCTGCTGATTTTCTTCTTCGGAGCATCGCTGCTTGAACTCTTGCGCGCCTATCTCAGGTCGTCGGGCGCCGAAAAAAAACGGCTGAAACGCCTGTTCCTCTTTCTGCTAACCTCTTCTTCCCTTGGATTGATTACCGATACCCTGCTTCCGCTTGCGGGGTATCCCGTGCCGCCGCTTGGCGGCCTTATGTCTTCCCTCTTTTTGGGAGGCGTTGTCCTGCTCATCTCAAACACAGGACTTTCAGAGCATTCAAAACCGGCCCACCTTTCGGACGCGTTCATCGCGTCATCCCTCATCGCATTCTTCGTGCTCTCTCTTACCACTCTGAGCGCTACCGCGCACTATCAGGGAAAAACCGCAAGGCAAATGCTTTCCTCAGTTCACAACTTTGAGTTTTCGCTTGTCGAGAACAACCTGCGATGGCACACCCAGGAGTTTTCTGAATACCTTGAACAGGTCCGTCTCAATAAGAACATTGAAGAGCTGCAGGTTCCGTCTTCAAGAGGACACCTTCTGTTAAGAATAACCCACTCTGAAGAGGACTTCCTTTCTGCTACCGACTGCTATTTTGAGCAGCCCCCCTCTGATTCGGAAAAGCGGGCGGAATACTTTTTTTCATGGGCGCACTGCTCCGGCTCAAATGAGTTTGTTCTCGCATCGCTTGTCGGGAAGAATGGCGGCGGCGAAATCTACGCTTTCTTCCCCTTTGACGCGACCGGCCTCATAAACAGGGAACTTCAAAACACGACCTTCCGAAACTGGGTTTCACTATCACTCTTCCTTCCAAAAGCAGAAATCTCCGTCCGGAGAAACGGAACCTTTGCGCCGGTGCCCTTTGCCGGGCATGATGTCCCGTGCCGGCAGGAATTTCTGGAAAGGGCTTCTGACCACGGCTTAGGCATAATAATCTCCAGAAAATTCATTCCTGAATTCTCTGCGTGCGTTGAAGTGGCGACTCCTCTTGATGTTTATTATTCTTTCTCTTCCGAGTGGTACCGGACATACGCCTTTGTTTCGTCCGCAGTCCTCGTTATTCTTGCGGCACTCTCCGTATTTGTAGCGCGTAGAATCTCCAGACCCCTCCCCGGAATTCTTGACACTCTGGCTTCGTTCGCTTCCGGCAATTTCGGCGTGAGAATGCCTGTCAAAGGCGTCTATGAGTTCCGGATGTTTGCTTCCAGTTTCAACAAAATGGCGAGGGATGTGGAAGACATTTACCGCGAACTTGAATCATACAGAGGAACTCTTGAAAAGAAGGTTGAGCAGAAGACGAGGCAGCTCAAGAAGAAAGTGCTTGAAGCCCAGCAGTCCAGCCAGGCGGTGCTTCATGTCCTCAAAGATGTTCTTAAGGCAAGGGAGGAGCTGAAGAAAAGCCAGAAGAAGCTCCTCATAGCAAACAGGCAGTTGAAAGCGCTCGACAAGAAGAAAGGCGAATTCATGAACATTGCAGCCCACGAACTCAAAACGCCGTTGATTCCCATAGTCGCATACACAGAAATAATCCTCAAAAGCTCAAAACTCACTCCCGAGGACAGGCACCGGCTTGAAATAGTGCTCTCCAGCGCCAAACGGCTTCAGCGCCTCGTCCAGGACGTTCTTGACATAAACAAGCTTGAATCAGGAATCATGAAATTCAAGATGGAGCCGTTTGACATTGCCTCAGAGATACGCAAGATTGCCGAGGGATACGAGCCGGATATAACGGCAAAAGGCGTCAAGCTTATAAAGCACATTCCCTCTAAGCCAATTATGGTTATGGGGGACTACCAACGCCTTAACCAGGTTTTCGCGAACCTCCTGGACAACGCGTACAAGTTCACAGAGAAGGGCAGCATAACTGTTCGCGTAACCAGGGAGAAGAAAAAAGTGTGGGTGTATGTCAAGGACACGGGAATGGGCATATCAAAGGAGGACCAGAGCAAAGTGTTCACAAAGTTCTTCCAGGCGGACACCTCGCTGAGAAGAAAGCAGGGCGGCACAGGACTCGGTCTTTCAATCTGCAGGAACATAGTGAGGCACCACGGAGGCGACATCTACTTTTCATCCACGCTTGGAAAAGGAACAACTTTCTATTACTTCGTCCCCGTGTTAAGGAGGGATTCAAATGCCGAAAAAGAAGGAAATACTGGTAGTTGATGACGAGCCAATAACTGTCGAGCTGCTTGAGGACATCCTCTCTCATGCCGGCTTCTCAGTGAGGAAGGCATACAACGGAAAGGAATGCCTTTCTGCTGTCAAGAAGAAGATGCCAGACCTCATACTGCTGGACATAATGATGCCCGACATGTCCGGCTGGGATGTTTTCACGCGTCTTCAGCAGGAATATAAGGACAAGGTGAAGGTAATCTTTGTGAGCGCCATAGAGGTCTCGCAGGAACGCCTTGAAGCGCTGAAGAATCACGGGCTGAAGGACTACATAACAAAGCCGTTTGAGCCGGACGACCTTCTTCAGCGCGTCCAAAAAGCGCTTGAATGACTGGCATTGAAAGGTGTGCCGTATGGATGTGTGCGAAAAACTAAAGGGTTTGGGCGAAAATTACTCAGCCCTGATTGTGACGCCCATATCTCTTCTAAAGGATGAACTGCTCCATGTCGTGCGCAAAGCGACAGGCACAGGACTTCCGATACTCCTTCTTACCCTTAACAAGCCGCAGGAGGCGCTTGACGAGCAGTTCAGGGCAGAGGGCATTGACACTTCAAAAATCCTTTATGTTGACTGCATCGCCAAGTCCCTTGGCACGGTAACAAGAAAGAAGAACGTGATTCACATAGAGCACGCATCAGACCTGACTTCCATAAACATCGCGGTCTCGGAATTTATTGAGAAGATAAAAACCGAAAAGTTCATCATAATTGATGCGCTCGCAACCCTCCTCATCTACAATTCAGAAGACATGGTGGTAAAGTTTGTAAGGTCTGTCGTGCAGTCGGCAAGGGGCTCGCGGTTAATCTGCTTCACCCCCAGCGCGAAGGGCTTGTCTTTCATAGAGAAGATAAGCGTTTATTTTGACGAGGTTGTCGACCTGTCGGCTGAAGAGAATGCTTCTCAGAGCAGATAGTTTATCTTGTGATACGGCTCCTGGTTTGGATAGACCTTCATTCCCTCCTTGCTTATGGTGATGCTTCTTATTGACTTCGAGTGGTCAATTCCGCGCATCTTGATTACCGCAACAGCCCTCTCAAATGTGTTGTCAAAGGGTATTCTGTAAAGCATTATGACGCCGTCAACCGCGAACTCCTCGAAGCCGTAGCGCGAGAGTTTTTTAGAGCCCTCCTCCACCTCGCAGGTCATTATTGTTGTGCACCCCATGTTGCTGAGCAGTGATGAGAGCCGCGCAAGAGCGTCTCTTCGTTCAACATCATTGTCAAGCAGCATGGTAAAAAGGTTGACCGAGTCAAGAACAACCCTCTTTGCCTTCATCTCCGAAACGACTTCTCTTATCTCGTCAATTATGTCGTCTGCGGTTGCTTTTGTCTTCAACTGGGCTCTCTTTACCTTTCCGATAGGCCCGCCTATGAGGCGGAACTTCCCCGTCTTTTTCAGCTCGTCAATGTGGATTCCCATTTCATAAAGGTCTTCCTTGAGCTTGTCTTCATCTTCCTCAAATGAGATGTAAAGCCCCGGCTCGTTCTTTTTCACTCCTTCCCTGATGAACTGAGCGCAAAAGGTTGTTTTTCCGGTGCCGCAGCTTCCCGAAAGAAGAACAGTTCTTCTGTAAGGTATTCCTCCGTTGAGAAGAACGTCCATGCCGGGCACTCCTGTGCTTATCTGCTTCATTCTTCCACCCTCTGCTGAAGTATTCTCTTCTTCCGTTTAAATTTTTTGCTTATTCCAAAGAATGCGAGACCTGACACGAATCCCGAGAAGTGGAATGCCAGTTCTGCATTCGCAAGGTCGCCTGCTCTGCCGTTGGCAACATCCGACGCATACTTTACGATGATGGGAACCAGCAGCACAGGGATGAGTATGTATTCGTCTATATAGCGCCTGCCTTCTATCGACAGAAGACCGAGCAGGGCGGCAATTCCCACAGAGGCGCCTGCCATCATTATCCACGGGAACAGCGGCGATTCCAGAAGCGCCACGACGAGCGAGCCGGCCATGAAGCATGCAAAGAACTTCCACCCCTTCAGTTCAAGCTCGAGCGCAAACAGCGCGACGAGAGCAAGCGCAACCATGTTCTCCCACAGGTGCGCTTTCGTTACATGGGTGAATTCAAATGTGAAGAGCCGGTGGACTTCCCCGCTCATAAGCTTCTCTGCAGAATATGACAATCTCTCAAGCCCGTTGCCGACTGCGAAGAATACGATGACCGACGCGGTTATAATGAAAACTGCACTCGCCACTATGGCAATTTTATCCTTATCCAAGCGCGCACCTCTTTTTCAGGGTTTTCCTTATTCTTCATCCAGATATCTCTTTATTCTGTCCTGCCTCAGTATGCTTTTCCTTATCTTTTTTTTCAGAAATTTGAGGTATACTATGAGCCCTGCAACTATTGCCGCGAACCCTATTCCAACTCCCTGCCACGCCTGTTCTGCTGCCATTTTTCCTTTTTTATTTCTTCAGCATTTCTTTCCTGCCATTGTAAACTCTGCGCTGCTCTGAATTCCTTTCTTCCGTAATTTTGTTAACAAAATTTGTTCTTATCCTAATCATTTGTTGAGTATTTTCAAGTAGTAAAACTTTTATAGGGGTGCCTTTTCCACCACTCTAAAATGGTTCCACTGAAACCTCTCACAAAAGCGCACATACAGAGGTTGCTCTCCAGCAACAACCCCCGGCAACTCCTTCAGGAGTTCCATCTGAAGGGCTTCTGGATTGAGGACTTTCTCATTGAGGTCCTCAACGGCGAGATTCCCTGTCCTGAGGGCTTGACTTTTGAGGATGTAACATTCGGAAAGGAGGCCTTGAAGGCATTCTCTCTTTCCAATGTCACCCTGTTTTTCAAAAAAACCGGGGACGGAAGCTACGCTCCCTGGCCCTGAGCATTGATGAACCCTGAACAGGGCTGACAGCTGATTTGCGGGGCTTTTGTTCAACCCTCTATCCTTTTTCTGAACCGCTCTATCTCCAAAAACTGCGCCTTGTACTTCTTGCCGTCTTTCCTGTTGAGTATTTCCTTTATGAGCTCTGTCGGGTCGTTCTTCACAAGCCCGATGTGCGAGCATACATGAATCTTCTTTATGTCCACTGAGTCGTCGGGCATTCTGTGAAAGTAGTTTGTCAACTCGTCAAGGTCCTCAAAGCCGTATATTATTATGTGGGTTATGTCTCCGCTCGGAACTCTGAAGATGTTGATTACATGCGGGTTCCGCGTAAGGTTTTCCTCTGCCTCAAGAAATCCCTTCTGCATTCCCTCTCTGGAAAGAACCGCTGTTGCGATGGCAAATGACTTTATTCCCAGCCGCTCGTAATCAATGTTTACTTTGTAACCCTTTATTATGCCCTCCTTTTCCAGCTTCCGCCTTATCTTTCCCACTGCCTGTTTTGTTATTTTCAATTTTGAGGCAATTTCTGTGTCCGTTATTCTGCCGTTTTCAAGAAGAAGCATCAGGGTTTTGCGGTCGTTTTTTGTCAGTTGCATTTGTAAACCTTTCTCTTCTCTTATGTTTATAAAGTTAATGTCTAAATGGTAAACGAGAATTATTTTTTTACTATATAAAGTAAACCGCTATTTAATAAACTACTGGTATATCTTTCTGTATACTAATCCCTCTATTGCACAATTGACTATTCCCACCACATCGCACAACCGACACACAACTGATACACCTGTGCAACTCATACCCCCATACGATACAGCCGAGGTGGAACATACTGAGGTGGAACCTATGAACAAGCCCTTCATGGTCGCGAACAAGACATTCACGGTTGCCGTGTTGCTCTCGCTCTTCATGTTCTCTGCGGGCATCTTCCTGGAGATGCCCCTCTCTTCCCTTCCTGCGAGGGGGGAGCAGATAAACACTTCTGCCTCGGTCCAGAATTCCCCGCCCGTGGCAAGCAGCCCCGTAATCAACGGAGGCAACGACATAACCCTGACAGAAGGAACCACAACAGAAGTGCTTGGCACAGTCACAGTCACTGACGACAACGGCTGCACGGAAATACAGACAGTGGACGCTGTCCTATACAGGGAAGGCGTCGGCGAGATAGCGGGGGACGATGAAAACAACCACTACTCGGCAACATGCGTCGGGAACAACGACTGCATCAACTCAAGCGATCTGGACCAGACATTCAACTGCACATTTAACATGTGGTATTACGCAGACCCGACTGATGTCGGCTCCATATATGAAAGCGAGGTATGGATCTTCAAGGTAACGCCCTCAGATGTCGATACGGGCACTCCCGCGAACACAAGTGTGGAAGTCAATACCCTGACAGCAATAGAGATAAGCCCGCTTACGATAGATTACGGCGCCCTTGCTCTCGGCGCAGACACGGGCGCATTCAACGAAGTCCTTACCATAAACAACACCGGCAACGAAGGTGTTGATGTTTCTGTGGACGGATACGGCTCCGTGGACGGAGACGGATACGCAATGGTCTGCACTGTCGGGGCAATACCCCTTTCATACGAGCAGTATTCTGCCTCGCCGTTCGCATACGGTGCCGGAACAGCGCTGACCGATACAGCAGCAGACGTTAACCTTAACATTGCGCAGAGAACAACAACACCCACAACAGCAGACCTCTACTGGGGATTCGGAATGCCCGCAAGCGGGGTCAGCGGTTCGTGCTCCGGCGTGGTTAACATTCTCGCAGTCAGCGACCCGCAATTGCGATAAAACGTTGAAGGTGCAAAGCAGGTGGAGCAACACTCAAAAAGAATTTTTTCTCTTCGTTTTCTCTTTTTTCTATCTGTCTCCCTCCTCTATTCTTTGCCAATTGTTTTCTCGTCAAGCTTTGGAGCCAGCCCCGGAAGGATAGAGATAGACAACGCGCTCCGCGGCTCGGTAATTGAAAAGACCGTTACCTTCAGCAGCTCCACAATAAGCGACCCTGTCATGTATTCCCTCTCGTATTCCGGCCGGATAGCCGACTGGATAAAGTCAAAGCAGGGGGATATGGCAACCAATATGATAACCATAAGCCCCGACACCTACCGGACTGAAGCAACCTTCGTGTTTTCGGTTCCGCCTGATGTTCCCAACGGCGTCTACACAGGCAGGATTACCGCTTCATACGCTGGCTCCGGCGGAAACTCCGACTCAGGGGGCTCCGTCTCATCGGTGAGCGCCGGCGCCGCCATTCTTGTCACAATACATGTTACAGGAGACCAGAACATTGACTTTGATGTAATCAAGGTTTCAATACCTGACAGCGAGGAGGAAAGCGAAGCCAGAATCATTATGGATGTCCGCAACAAAGGCAACATTGCGGCGAGTCCTGACAAGATAATTCTGAAGATTCAGGAGAAATTCGCGAGAACAACGCTGAAAGAGATAGTTGTTGACTCTTTTGAAGATTTGCTGCCTCCTTTCTCGCGGGGGGACATTGTCGCAACCTTTAATCCGGGGCTTCCGCCAGACAGGTACTGGGCTGAAATCAGCGTTTATTCAGAAGGAAAAGTCGTTCATCAGGATTCAATACCATTTACCATTCTTCCAAAAGGCGCATTAAAGAGGGACGTGAAACTCCTCAAGCTTCAGGCCGATTCAGAGGCAGAATACGGATTCCCTCTCAAGATTGTTGCTTACCTGAAGAATGCGGGCGAGACCATGACCGGCTGCGTTCTCAAGGCAGAAATCCGCAGACCAGAAGAGCCGGACATACTTCTCGCAGCACTGGAAAGCGACAGGGTAATGGTAAATGCAGGAGAGATGAAGCAGCTCGCTGTTTATTTCGCTCCGCGCATGACAGGGCTCCACGAGGCAACAGCGTTTGTGAGATGCGACGGGGTTGACAGTGAAACGCGCAGCGCATCATTCAATGTTGCCAGCAGGTATGCCTCTCTTTCAACACCTGCCATTGGCGGAGGCCTGCTCTTCTTCATACTGCTGATAGTCCTGCTGAGGAAGCGCCCAAAGCAGGACCCAAGTATCATCCCGAAGCATGACCCGCAACAGAACTCGCAGCAGGGCTTGTTGAAGTAGAACTCGCAGCAGGGCTTGTTGAAGCAGCGCTTGGGCGCGGCTTTCCGTCTTATGAAATATGTCGTGGAATCTGCACAGACGAAATATGCGCAGCCCGAAAATGAATGATGATGCCCTTGTTTTCCACCATAAGAACCGCCGCAGGCGCCGTGTTTTGTCTGCTGCACTCATCATCTCAGCAGTTCTGTTCAGCTTTCACTC
>RFJB01000042.1 GCA_003695045.1 Candidatus Woesearchaeota archaeon
ATGAAGTTGATTATGTGAGGGATGAGGAGGAATATGCCGTACCATTCCAGATTCGCCACAAGTATGAACGCGCCGATGGCGCCGCCCATGAAAAAAGCACCGACGTTTCCTTCAAGGGCTCTTGCGGGGTATCTGTTGTAGGGGTAAAAAGCGGTAAGAGCGCCGAAAACCGGAATGATGAACAGGAGGTTTGAAAATCCGTCCTGAAGGAAACTCTTGATAATGAGGAAGAGCATTATGATCCACGCATTGCCGGTTACGAGGCCGTTGTAGCCCGAGTGGAGGTTGATGAGGTTCGCGACAACCATCACGAAGATTGGGGCAATAACGAGTTTGTAGAACCAGCCGAGTTCTATGGAAAAGAACGGAAAGTCAAGGCGGGTGTCGAATATCAGGGATGCGATGGGAAACGAGAGGACGAGAATCATGAGTATCTTGTCGTAGCGCCTCTTGAACTCGAATATGTCGTCAAGAAGGCCGAAGATGGCATAGACAAGGACGAGGAAGTAAAAGATGAAGAGCCGGCCGAGGTCTACCTCTTCTATGAGAATCTGGGAGAGGGACAGCGATATAAGAACGCCGACAAGCATTGCCAGGCCGCCCATGGTTGGAATCTTCTTTTTGCTCTTTTTGTAGACATCCCGGACAACATAGCCATACTTTCTGAGCTTGTCCAGCACAACAGGAGTGCTCCACATGGTAGCGAAAAAGGAGTAGAGAAAAACCATAATGAGTTTGTACATCAGCTGGTAATCGGTGTAGTTCATAAGCATGACCTCTTTGTGACAGGTGGTTAACATTTGGACGCGGGGGGTTGCCGCCCGCGTTGAGTATTTGTTGAGTATTTGAAGAGCAACCTAAATAAGGGTTTGTCGTAACTGAGTGATAGTGAAAAAAAGAAAACTATTTAAAGGTATCGCTTTTACAGGGCATTGGCAGATGGTTTTGCAGAGTTTGCCGGGGTGTCAGAGGCATTGAAGACGCCGGCACGGAGCCGACAGAAACGACTGGGAGAAGGTCTGGCAAAAAGGGCTGGCAGAAACAGATGGCAAATGGCTTGCAGGAATAAAAGGGCGCCGGCGGGCGCCAGAGAACGAGCAGCATCAAGAGAAGGAGCGGACGGGAAAGAGCGGACAAGCCCGGAGAATCAGACGCGCAGAAAAGCAAGCATATTCAGGGCGCGGCCCATGGCGCAACCTCTGTGGTCCGATGATTATTCGCAAGGGGTTACAAGGGATTTAAAAGAACTGAAGAAAACAGAACTTTCAAAAAGAACAACTGATGTCCTGACAAAAAACTGGCGGGCAACTACGGGCAGGCAACTAAATGAAAAAAGAAAAATGAAAAAAGAAACAGGAAAAAGGGGAGAAAAAAGAAAAAGTGAAAAGAGGGGGGCTGGAATAAGAAACTCTCAGGAGATAGGAAGCACCCAGAGCGTATTCTACTCGGCGTGGATTACTGCCGCAGTCCTCGGAATACTGATTGCAACCGTATCGCTGGCAATTGTATGGCAGCACGCCCTCGGCGAGGATTTTCTGGAAATATACTTCGAAACAGGGAGGGGAAACTCGGAACTGCCCCAGCGGGCATCCCTCTACGAGCCGCAATCCTACGCTTACTCTGTCGCGATAGCAAACGGAGAAACGAACCCCTTTCTCAAAAACGCTGCAGAACTTCTGGGCAGGAAAAGCACAGAAAAGCACACCATTCACAGCGAGAGCAGAGTGGAATACTACAAGATGTACGATGTGACTGAAGGAATGCACTCCTGCCTCACGAGGAACCTTCCTAAATTAGGAATGAGATGGATAGAAGAGAACGAGACCAACCGCAGGATAATCTCAAGGTTTGAAAGGACGCTGAACGCAGAGAACTACCTGCCGTTCGTCCCCGTAAGAACCCAGACAGGAGGAGAGGGAGACGCAGCTGACGCGATACACTGGAAGAACTACACAGTGGAGTATGCAATGGGGGCAGGATACCCGACAGGATGGATAATCTTCCGGCTTGAGGACGCAGACCTGACGCTTGTGTTTGACATCAAAAACAAAAAAACACTGGTCGAAACAGGGAACGAAACAATCCAGTTTGAGAACTCAATCCTGCAGGACAGAACAAACCATGTCCGAATTGTTGTGCAGGAAAGAAGAAACGAAGGAGAAAGTGAAGAAAAAGGAAACGAAGAAAAAGAGAAGGAGCAAGGAAACAGCCCCTCATCCAGCCGAACCACAGCAAGAGAAGCCGTAATCGTGATAAACAGCAGAGAACTTGGAAGGGTTCCGGTGAGGGATTATAAAGAATCCGAAGATGAATTGGGCGAAGGCAGCAACAAAGAAGACGGGACTTCGTCCGCTGCAGCAGGCAATCAGCTCGGCGAGAATTCAGAAAGATATCCCGAGAAAGAACACACTGACGAAATCACCTTCAAGGAAATAGGGACCTACGGCTCAATCGGCGGCCTCAAAACGTATGTCAACTCAAAATCAATTCTTGCCGAAAAAAACGGAATACGCGAATACAGCATAGACCAGAGTTTGATAAACGTTAAAGCAGCAGAACTCGGAAAGGAAAGGACAGCAAGGATAACCCTGACAAGAGTCCTCCTTGAAGGAAGCATTTATGACGCGTTCTACCAAGCAGTCGGCTCGGAGAAAGAAGCAAAAATCAACGGGAGCTATCTGCCAAGCTACTGGCTCGTGTCAAACGACAACGAGTCGCAGGAAATAAACTGGACGTCATTCGCGCTCTCATTCACAACAGAAGATTTTGGAGGAAGCGGAGAGGCAGGCGTAATGTTTGTAGAGCAGGACGGCACTCCCGCATTCGGCACTGCATTGAGAAGAAGCACAGGGGATGCGTTCTTCTTCGAGTACCTCAACGAAACCCGCGTCCGGCTTGTCTACGACCCCAATGTGAAGCAATACGCGAAAAACAGCATAACCCTTGTGAAAAACACGAGCAACGTAAAGGTTATCCTGAATGACGAAGAGCTTTTCAACCAGAACCTGACAATGGAAAAGCACGCAAGAGCGGGAACAGAAAGATTCAGGCACGGATTCAACCTAACCTTCTTTGCGGAAAAATCAATCACGCAGTTTGACAGGATAAAAGCAGTAAATCTCAAACCAGAATGCAGGGATGCATTATACTTCGGAAGCTGCGAAAAGGAGTACACCGTGCTTCAGCAGTTCAGGCCGGTGGAGGCAAGAGCCGGCCAAAGGGCAAGCATCGCAACAGCAGAGAAAAAGACGGAAGCTGCATCAAAGATTCTTGAAGAGGCAAAGAAGAAAGCCCTTGACCGGCTGACAAAGATAGGGGAAATGAATCTGAATGCGCCCGGAAAGACCGGCGCGGGCGCAGGCGCAGGTCAGGCGCAGGAAAACGCAAGCGAATACGAACTTGGAAACGAATTCATCCGGGAACTGATAAAGAACAACGCAACCAACTACAACCCCGTTATTCCGGACGAGAAATACGAGTTCACAGGACCGAGCGCAAGGATAGACGGCTGGACAAACTACGAGTTCAAAGCAAGATTCACGCCTCTTGACGGAAGCAGGATAATAGCGGTAAGCTTCCACAACGAGTCGGGAGACGAAGTGGTCAAGTACGTTCTCTCAGTGCTGAACGACAGGGCGTACCTTGTAAGGAACGGAAAAACCATTGAAGCCGAAAGGAAAATGCCTGACAACTCTGACCAGACGCTGAACATACTCTACGAAGAGGGAGCAGCATACTTTGAACATAATTACCGGCCCGTATTCACCCTGACCGGAATGAACATGAGTTCCGGCTATTTCGTTGTGGAAACATACAACAGCTACTTTGACATAAAAAGCATGGAAGTTGTCAACAGAAACACAAAGGAAAGAAAGATATTCCGGGCAGAAAGAGACCCCTGCCAGCTGCGGCTGGTCGGCATAGACATAACAGGAATCCGCGAATTCCAGCTGAGAGCAGGCGAGAAAAAAACATTCCAGGAGAACTTCATGCCAAAACAGGACTTCGATTTTGGAAAAGTCGTCGTTGAGGCAAGAGACGAGAACGGAAACAACGCGAGCATACACTTCTGGGTTACAAGAGAATAAAGAAATGGGAAAAAGAAAAGAACCGGTTAAAACTGGAATGATGAGATGGGAAGGATGACGAAGAAAACAGGAAAAGGAAAAACCATTACCTTCCAGCTTCACTGCCACACGGACGCATCCCACGACAGCGAAAGCAAAATAGAGGAAATAATAGGGGAATGCGAAAAGAGAGGGATAGATGCAATAGCAATAACAGATCACAATGTTCCGTTTGATATGAAGAGAATCAAGGGAATAAAGACAAATGTAAAAGTAGTGCCGGGCATAGAAGTGAACAGCGAAGACGACAGCGACATAATCGGGCTGTTCATCACAAAGCCGATAAAGGCAAGGAAGAACATAGAAATTGTCAGGGAGATACACAAGCAGGGCGGCATTGCGGTTCTGCCGCACCCGTTTAGAAGATATCAGGGTTACTTAAGCCCGTTGAAGAAGAGAAGCAGGAAAGAAGTTGAAGAGATGCTTTCAGAAATAGACGCCGTGGAGATTTACAACGGAAAATGCTCCCCCGAGGAAAACAGAAAGGCAAAGGAGTTCTTCAGGAGCAGGGGAATTCCCGTGCTGGGCGGAAGCGACGCCCACACGCCAAGGGAAATCAAGAACATACTCAACATATTCAAGATTAGCAGCAACTTCAAAACGGACAAGGGGGATGCCGGCATGAGGAAAGCGATATTGGAAGCCGAGAGGGACATAATAGTCCATCCGGCATACAAGTACCTCACGCTGACCGAGTACAGGATGAGGCGAACGCTGAAAAAAGCCGCACAGAAAGCAGGCATAAGAAAAAACAGCAGAATTTACAGAAAAGGAAGAAAGTTTGTAATTGAAAGCGCCAAAAAATTCAGGAAAGTAGCGGGCGTAAAGTAAGCATACCATGTAAGCAAAAAGGAGAGGAGAAAAATGAGCATACTGTCCATCGCGCAGGCATTCATAGGGACGCTGTTCGCGCTATTCGTGCCGGGCTATCTCGTCACTGAACTTGTTTTCAAAGAGATGGATTTGAAAGAGAAAATCGCAACAGGAATTGCCATGTCAATAGGGATTGACATCCTGCTGGGAATCTTTCTCGGATACAGCAAATCGCAGAAGGAACTTACAGGGGGCATAACAGCATACAACGCATGGTTTTACATGCTTGTCATAACCGCGGTTCTCGGAACAGCCGTTCTCCTGAAAAAGCTCAGTTCGAGAGTTGGGCACAAGAGGAAATGAAAATGGGAGTCAGAACAACAGCAATCCGGCTCTTGATGCCCAAGAAAAGAATGCTTATGGAAGAAGCCCTCAGGGAAGAAAGAATCCCTGTTGAGGAATTAAAGAAAAAGCAGTGGGAACTCACTCAAAAGATAATAAGGCACGCATACGAGAACGTGCCGATGTACAGGGAGAAGTTCAAACAGGCAGGAATAACTCCGGAAGACATCAAAAAGCCGGAGGACATGAAAAAGATTCCCATCACGACAAAAGACGACATAAGAAACGGATTCCCCGACAAGATTCTTGCGGAGGGAACCCCGCCTGAAGCAATAGAACAAAAGAAATCAAGCGGCTCAACCGGGAGGCCCACCCCATACTACGCAGACACAAGGTCTTATGACGAAGAGAGAAAAGCCATATTCAGAATTCAAAACGCGATGGGCATCAGCGCAGACGACAGCGTAGTCCTCATCAGAAACACCAATCCCGAAAGCAAAAGGCCAGTAAGAAGGATGATGAAAGCGCTGTTCAGCAATACCCATTTCATATCAACAAAGGAAATGGACCTTGACAACATGAACCGGTATGTCAATTTCATAAAAAAGCACAAGCCGAAAATGATAGAATCGTTTCCCCACCAAATCCTGCAGGTGGCAAAGCACATGAAGGAGAAAGGCATCCGAATACCGGTGGAATACGTCCATCTGATAGGCGGAAATCTCAATGACAAGGACAGAGAAATACTAAAAGAAGTGTTTGACTGCAAGATTTACAACCATTACGGTGCAGGAGAGTGCATGCATGTGGCATACCAGTGCGAGAAGCTCGGACCGTATCATCTTGAAATAGGCAGGTATTTCGTGGAAGTAATAAGAGACGGAAGAGATGCAAAAGAAGGAGAACTGGGAGAGATAATACTGACGCATCTTTACAATTACGCAATGCCGCTCATAAGATACAGGATAGGAGATGTTGCCCTTGCAGGAGGAAAATGCAACTGCGGAAGGACATACCCTGTGATAAAAGAGATAAAAGGCAGGACAAGGCAGATGATAACGCTCCCGACAGGCGTAATCCTCGACCCTAACCGGGTGGGAAGAACAGTCGGCAGGTTCTGCATGTTCTTTGACGACTACCAGCTGGCATACAGAAAAGACAAGACGCTGATTCTGAGGATAATACCAAAAAGAGAATACAGTGACGAGACAGAAGAAAAGATACTGAATGCAGTGCGCGAACTCACGAAGAACTCAGTTCCAATAATAATAAAAAGGGTTAAGAAAATAGACAAGTACGGCGGAGAAGACAAGAGAATGGAAACCCTTGCAGAGATACCGCCTGATTTGACACAGGCAAACAGCAGGGCGTAAAGAGCGCCCAAACAATAATTAAAAACTAATCGCTGAAAAATGAGCGGAGCAAAAAAGGAGAAAGGAATCAAGAAATATCTGAAGCACGCACCCACAAGAGAGTTCTTCATCAGAACTGCTGTTTTCGGAGCGCTGCTATTCGGCATACAGTTCGCCATAATGATTTCAATAAGGCACAGCGTGACATTCAGGAAATACTTCAGCATCCCCGAAGTGTTCTACTTTGACTTCCTCAGCGGATTGTCAAAGATGAAACTCCTTAACAGCTTCCTGTTTGTTGCAGTTGCATTCCTGATATACATAAGAAGAGACCTTCTCAAGATGAAAAGGCACAGGCAGAACTGGAAGCAGACAGCAGCCTACGGCATCGGGGCAGCGGCTGTTCTCATGCTGCACTATTCCTACAAGTACTGGATACGAAGCAACCTTTACCTCGCGATGCAGCATGTCACCCTGCTTACTGTCATAAAGTACCTGTTCAACATTGCCTTCGTTGTTCTGCTCGCATACGCAGTGTACAACAAAGAGTTCCTCCATCAGTTCGTAAAGCGGTTCAGGAAGGAGATTGCTGCATTCTCAGCAGTGCTTGTTGTTTACTACATCCTGATAGATTGGTTTCAGAGAATCTGGTTTTTCCTGAGCGTATTCGTAAGCAAGGTAATATACTTCCTTCTCTCGCTGACATACAAGGACGCAGTGCTGCACGTGAAGTTCGGACAGGCGCCCACTCTGGGAGCAGCCAATTTCATAGTCGGCGTCTCAAAGGACTGCTCAGGAATCGACTCGCTGCTCCTGTTCATCTCGCTCTTCATCTTTCTATGGGTTCTCAACAGAGGAGAACTGCACCAGAAAAGAATGATAGTACTTTTCATACTCGGAATCATAGGAACAATAGCATACAACCTGCTGAGGGTTTATGCCATAATGCTTGTGGGCATACACTACGACCCTGTGTTCGCAGTTGATGTGTTTCACACAAACGCCGGCTGGATAATGTTCCTTCTGTTCTTTGGGATATTCTGGAATTACGGCTCCAGGTGGGTTTACAAGTAAGCGGAGGGGGCAAGAGTGACAGCTGAAGAATACGACATTCTCATTGTTGGCGCGGGTCCTGCAGGATTAACAGCAGGTGCCAACACAGCAGCAAGAGGACTGAAAACCCTGATAATAGAAGCGAAAGAAACATACGGCGGGCAGCCGAATACAATTTATCCTCTCAAAACAGTTTACGACCTGCCCGGCTTTCCCCAGGGAGTGCTTGGAAGGCAGTTCTGCACATACCTGTATGAGCAGGCGAAAAGCGCGGGAGCAGAGATTGTCTTCAACGAAAGGATAGCAAAGATGAAGCTTGAGGGCGAGCCCAAAGAGCTTGAAAGCGAAAGCGGAAAGGTTTACAGGGGCAAAAGGGTAATTCTGTGCAGCGGGCACCTGTCCGTGCCGAGAAAACTGCCCCAGCTTCAAGGCGTTAATGCGCAGGGCATTTCCTACATTCTGAGAAAGCCGGAGGACTACAAGGGCAGGAGGGTTCTCGTAATAGGGGGCGGCAACACTGCAGTTGACAATGCATTCCAGCTCAGGCAGGCGGGAGCAGAGGTTGTTCTCATACACAGACGCGACATGCTGAGAACAAAAGAGATTATGAAGGAAAGAATGGAAGAAGCCGGAGTAAGAATCCTGTTCAACACCGAGTTGAAAGAGCCAATAGTGAAAGAAGGAAAGGTTACAGGCGCAAGGGTTGTCAACAACAAGACAAAACAGGAAGAGAACATTGATGCCGATGCAATACTGGTAAACATCGGCTACGAGCTGGCTCCAAAAAATCTTGATTTGTCAATGTTCGAGCAGAACGAGGACAAGTCAATAAAGGTTGACCGAAACCAGGAAACAAGCATAAAGGGCGTCTTCGCAGCAGGGGACATAACAGGAGAAGTCAAGCTCATTGCGGTAGCGTGCGCTGAAGGAATAGTCGCTGCTGTTCATACGTTTGAATCAATAAAAAAGCCGTACTGGCTGTAAGAAGGAAGAGTTGCTAATCGTCAAAATCCTAAGGGATCCATAATGAATGTTCCAACAAGAGCGTTCACGAGCGAAACCCAAAAGACAACGCTTACCCAATTGTGTGGGAAATTGTGCTCTTTCTTTGCGCGCTTTGACAAGAGATAAACTATCGCAGCAACAAGAAGCAGGGTTACGGGAACGCTTATCAGGTCCGCGTATGTGTTGAAAAGGTCGTGCACGAATTCTGCTCTTCCTGAAGCGTATCTTATTCCGGAGAGGGTTCCTGCCTGAAGAAGGTAAGCAAGCACGAACATGAGGTCGCCGAAGAACATGGAAAAAAGGCCCGGCAGGAAGATGAACAGGAGGGAATGCATCCACGTTCTGTAATCATCGCTCACTATTAGCAGGGTGAGGAGAGAGATTATGAGAGATGTTCCTGCCGGAGCAAAAGTGTTGACCAGATAGTATCCCCAGTGCATGCAAATCACAGCGCATTCATAACATCAGTATCCTTCGGAAAGGAAGTCGTCAATGAGCGGCTTTAATTTCTCAGAGTATTCCTTTTTAATGTTTTTCTTCGGCTTAAGAGGCATGCCCTTAAGGTTCACTTCCAGCTTGCTTTTCGTTTTCTCAGCGTGGACCAGCGCCTGAAGGAAGTTTCTCAACTCAAACACGGCCGCCTTCTTTGATGTTTTCCTGATAAGGTATCTGATTCTCCTCTTGAAATGCTCATAGACCTCCTGGGAGGTTGAAGAAGACCTCAGGACGGATATTATTCTTTCAACTTCAGAGAGCTGCTCTTCAAGCTCCTTCTTTCTTGAGTCGGAAAGATTGTGCCGGCTGAGAAAAAAAATTATTTTCTGCCTTCGCCGCTCATAGTCGCGGGCAAGCTGTTTGAGAACCATGTATGAAATGGTTGGTTTGGGGGTTAAAAAAGGTTTCCCACTCAGGCATAAAAGATAAGCAGGGTAACGAGCAGCCACGCGAGGGAAGCAATGAATAGTTTTCTGTCTTTCAGGGCATGCTGGGCGTGAATGCAGAGTTCGGGCCTGTTTTCCGTCAGGTAGGCGAAGCGGAGAACCGCATAAATTGAAAGGGGAACGGTAAGCAGAAGCTTTTCGTGCCCTGCAAAAAAGGTGTAAAAGGAGTATGAGAGAATAAGCATGGTGGATGACAAAGCCAGCAGGTAGTATGAGGTGTGCTTGTCATATGAGGAAAGCCCCGCACGGTGCAGGGTGTTCACAGCGAGAACCGCTTCTGCGCGCCTCTTGACTGAAGCCAGGAAGAGCGCAAGGAAAAAGGTGCAGATGAGCAGCCACGGGCTTACAGTAACATAGGGCTCAAAGAGTGATGTTGAAAGAGTGTATGCTCCGGACACGCTCCGCACAACAAAGTTTATTGAAATAAGGATTATGTCAGCAAAGAGCTCGTTTCTGAAGAAAAGGGAATAGGACAGCATTAGCAGAAAAAGCACTGCAACAAAAAACACGAAGGGAAGCGACAAAGAAAGCCCTAACGAGAGTGAGGAGAGCAGCAGCAAAACAGAAAGCAGGATCGCTGTGCTTACACTGACAGCGCCCGAAGCCAGCGGCCTTTTTTTCTTGAGAGGGTGCGCTGCGTCTTTTTTCCTGTCGATAATGTCGTTGATAATATACCCTGACGAGCTCGCCAGGGAAAGGGAGAAGAATGCCAGCACAACGGATATAAGGTAGGGCAGGTCAGAAAGCCGCTGGGCGAAAAATATAGGAAGAAATACGGTCAGGTTTTTGTACCACTGGCTGACCCGCAAAAGGGAGAACAACTGGGAAATGTTGAAATGAGAGCTTTTGTCCGGCATGATGTTCAGAAAACCAAGCGAATATATAATCTTTTTGAAGTAGTAAAAACAACCGGAAGAACGGAGCGGAAGAGGGAAGTCGAGAAAATTTATATATACCAGTAGCGTAATTAGTAAACCCATGGTATTTGAATCAATAAACGACGCGCAAAAAGCAGAGAGGCACCCCTGGGAAATGCTGTTAGTGGGCGTCCTTTACAGCTCTCTTGCGGTAATAATATCTCTCCTTGTGTTCAAGGAACACGCAAGCCTTGTGATGATATTCCTGACAGTTCTGGCTTCAGTGCACCTGATGTACAATGTCATAAAACTGGAAGAAAAGAAGGACCTTGACATAAAAGAAGAGAAAGTTCTGATGAGCGAACACTGGAAAGCGCTTAAGCTGTTCGTGTTCCTCTTTATCGGATTTACCCTGAGCTACTCTGCATGGTATGTCATCCTTCCCCATGAAACAAGCACCCACCTGTTTTCCAGCCAGATAGCCACAATAAAGGAAATAAACAATCCCGGCCAGGTCCACATAGGAAACGCTGTGCAGGCAAAAAGCATGCTTTCAGAGATATTCTTCAACAACCTAAAGGTTCTGGTTCTGTGCGCGTTCTTCGCATTCTTTTACGGAGTGGGAGCGATATTCATACTGACATGGAACGCATCAGTGGTAGGCGCGGCGATAGGAACATTCGTCGAGAGTTTGGGAGGGTCCGTGTGGTCCGCATACCTTGCCGCAATGCTCAGGTACTTTACCCATGGAATACCCGAGATGGCCGCTTACTTTATGGCGGGGCTCGGGGGCGGCATAATAAGCTTTGCCATAATAAGGCACGACTTCGGCAGCGATAAGTTCAAGCGAATAGCCCTTGATTCCGCAGACCTGTTGATAGGGGCTGTTTTCCTTCTCTTTCTCGCGGCTGTTATTGAGGTATTTCTGACGCCGCTTCTCTTCGCATAAGAGAAGAAATAACCCATAAAAGAGTAACGTAAAATATATAAGTAACCTCCTTGTTCCGCGAGTGCATGGCAGGGAAGAAGACAAAGAACAGCGTTCTCAACCGCGAGCTGCTTTACTATCTCGGCGCCAAAAATGCCAGCTTCAGGCCGCTCAACATCACAACAGGGAAGATAGCAGAAGAAACAGGCAGGAGCCAGCAGACAATTTCCAGGCAGCTGATTGAGCTGGAAAAAGAAGGACTCATAATAAGAAACTCAAGCCCTGAGGGGGTAAGCATACTTCTTACCAAAAAAGCAATACAGAAAATGAAAGAGGACTATGTCCTGCTCAGAAACATCTTTGAAACGAAAAAGGAACTAAAAGGAAAAGTGGAAACAGGACTCGGAGAAGGAAAGTATTACATGAGCCAGCAGGAATACCAGAACCAGTTCAGGGAAAAGCTGGGATTCTTCGCGTGGCCAGGCACCCTGAACCTCAGAGTAGAACCCGAAGAAGCCAGAAGGTTTCTGATAAGCGAGAGCCCTGTTTACATAGAGGGCTTTGAAACACCGGAGAGAAGCTTCGGGGGGCTCTGGTGCTATCCTGTCAAATTATTTGGCGAAAGGGCCGCAATAGTAATCCCTGAAAGAACAACGCA
>RFJB01000043.1 GCA_003695045.1 Candidatus Woesearchaeota archaeon
CATTGGCTTTATGTCCCTGGCGCGTAGAATAGCTAAGAACGCTGTTTTGCTCAGCGTTTCCAATGTTTTAAGCCAACTGGTGTATCTTGTCCTTATTATCGCGGTAACGCGCTTTATGGGCGACTCAGGTTTTGGAAGATTCTCATTTGCAGTTTCTTTTACTTCTGTCTTTTTGTTTGTAGCCGACATGGGGCTTTCTGTTCTTAGCACACGGGAGGTTTCCCGCCGGCACTCGCTGGCTCCAAAGTACATGGGAGCATTGTTGCTCCTTAAGGCGTTTATTTCTCTGGCAACTTTTGCTTTGATATTCTTCCTGTCCCTTTTGTTGGACAAACCTCTCGAAACAAAAGTGGCAATATGGATCCTTGCCCTGTACATTATCCTTAGAAGTTACAGGGTTGTTTTTGTTTCAATATTCCGCGCTTTTGAAAGGATGGAATATGAAGCAGTGGCTATATTTCTTGACCGGTTCATAATAACTGTGTTGGGTCTCTTGATGCTTTATTCCGGCCACGGTCTGATAATGCTGGCGTGGTCGTTTCCCGTAGCAGCGATTATTGTGGATATCTACCTCTGGCGCAGCATATCCAAAGCCAGAATATCCCCTGTCTTGAGGATAGACCTGCGCTTTTGGAAAAAGCTGCTTCTAAACTCGTGGCCTCTTGCTCTTTCCAACTCTTTCACTTTGCTTTATTATCAGATAGGGGTTATCCTCATAGGTCTGTGGCTCTCTGATGCAGCTGTTGGCTGGTATAATGCCGCGCTTCAGCTTTCGTCTTCCATTGTCTTCATACCCCGCATGTTTTCGCTGGCGGTGTTTCCTTCGTTTTCCTCTCTTTATGTGTCTTCCAAAAGCACATTAAAGAGGGTGCTGTTTCTTTCTCTTAAACTTATGGCAGCTCTTGCACTCGCAATTGCAGTGGCAACCACTGTTCTTGGAAAACTTTTTATCTCCATCATCTATTCTCCTGATTTTCTCCCAGGATTGCTGCCTCTCCGCATTCTCACTTGGGCGCTTGTATTCATCTTCACGAATCAGATATTCCTGAATTTCCTTAATGCCACAAACAGGGAGAATTTTGTGTTGCTTGTGAGCGGCGGTTCTCTCGCGCTTAATGCCCTGCTTTCCATAATCCTCATACCCCTGATTGGTTTTGCAGGGGCTGCCTTCGCTCTTCTTATCTCTTCATTGGCAGGATTTGTCGCATATTCAGGGTATGTCTTCAAAAACTTCTTCACCCTGAATTATATTAAGATATTTGCAGGTCCTTTTATGGCTTCTGTGCTGATGGGAATTCTGTTATTCCTTCTTAAGAACATCTCTTTACTCATTCTTGTGCCCCTGGGTGCAGTATCTTACTTTGTCTTTCTCTTTTTGGTGCGGGGCGTGAGCCCTGATGAGATGAAGATTGTAAAAGAAATTCTTTCCGGGGCTTTGTCAGGGGAATTCAAAACAAAAACCTGATTTTTTCCTGATTGACAAATTGTTTGTGCCACATTTCAAATATGAGAATGCTCCATGCTTTCTGGCTGTTGTACCAGTTCATGTTGTAATTTCTTCCTGCTTTCCTTACCTTCTCAAATATCTTGAGTGCGTAGTCCTTTCTGTAGAGCCCGTGCTCGGATTCCTCAATGAGCTGTCTGCCAATCTCCTGCAAAGACCCTCCGAGCCATCTGTCCATCGGTGCGTTGTAACCCCTTTTTTTTCTCAAGATTATTTCTCTTGGGAGCAGGTCTTTCATGGCTTTTTTGAGTATGTGCTTCTCGTTGTTTCCTTTTAGTTTGTGCTGTACCGGCATTCTCATGGATAACTCTGTTATCCTGTGGTCCAGGAATGGAACTCTCTCCTCAAGGGAGTGCGCCATTGTCATCTTGTCCACTTTCATGAAAAAGTCGTCTGGAAGAAGCGTCTTTATGTCAAATGCCAGCATCTTATTCAGTTCCGCCTTGAATCCGGACGGCATGAGTTTGATCTTCCTCGGTTCCGCTCCGGTCAGAACGTTTATTTCGTCTCTGCTGAACAAGCTTATCGTGCTTCTGAACATTTCTTCAAGGTTTCTTCCCTTTGCTATATCAAACGCTCTGGTTATGTTTGAGTGTTTTCCAAAAACAGCTTTTGCTGTCGCATGCACAGCCCTTCTTGCTTTTGTCGGAATCAGCGATGCTGTCCTGCGCGCTTTCAAAACTATCTTGTACCTGTCGTATCCCGCAAACTGTTCGTCGCTTCCTTCTCCTGCAAGAACAACCGTGACCTTGGGCTTTGCAAATCTGGATATGATATAAGTCGGAAGCGTGGCTGCATCTCCGATTGGTTCTTCAAGATGCCAGACCATTTCAGGCAGAATGCTGAGGTCTTTTTCCTCTACTGCAATTTCGTGATGCTCCGTTCCAAAATGCTCTGAAACTTTTCTTGCGTATTCAAACTCGTTTTCAATCCCTTCTCCAAAGCCCACTGTGAATGTTTTCACGTTGTCTTTCTGGAATTTGCTCATAAGAGCTACGATTGTTGAGCTGTCTATCCCGCCTGAAAGATACGCTCCGAGCGGAACATCGCTCATCAACCTCTTTTTGACAGAGTCCTCCAGGAGGGCTCTGAGTTTCTTTGAATACCATTCCTCGCTTTTTGGCTCTATTTTTTCAGACAGCTCCCAGTACCTCCCTTTCCTCAACTCTTCGTTTGCGGCGTCGTACACCATCCATGTTCCCGGCTCGACCCTCCTTATTCCTTCCAGGATCGTGTTCTCTCCCGGAACAAATCTGAACTCCAGGAATTTCAGGAAGCTGTTTTTGTCGACTCTGGCATCCAGGAAACGGCTTTTCAATACCGCTTTAATCTCTGACGCAAATGCGAACTTTCCGCCCCTCTTGTCGTAATAGTAATAAAGCGGTTTTATTCCGAGCCGGTCTCTGGCCAGAATTAATCTTTTCTTCTCTTCATCCCAGAGGGCTATTGCGAAGAAGCCGTTGAGCTCATTCAGGAAACGGATTCCTTTCTTTTCGTAGAGATGCACAATGACTTCTGCATCGCAGTTTGTCTTGAATGCATGCCCTTCCTTTTCAAGCTTGCTCCGGATCTCCCGGAAGTTGAATATTTCCCCGTTGAAAACGAGAAAAACGCTTTCGTCTTCGTTTGTTATGGGATACAACCCTTTTCTGAGGTCTATTATTTTGAGCCGCTGCATTCCCATTGAGATTCCTTTGCTCTGGAAGAATGCCTGGTCGTCTGGTCCGCGGTGCTCTAATTCTTTCATCATTTCGGAAAGAACTTTCCTGTCTTCAATGTTGATTCCGCATATTCCGCACATTTTGTTATTCCTCTCCCTTTGTTACTTCTTTCAGCAGTTTTTTCCATCTGTCAGCAAGTTTTTCAAGATTGAACTCTTCTCTTATTTTTTTCCGGGCGTTTTGTCCCATTTTTCTTCTGAGGTTCTCGTTATCTGCAAGTTCTTCTATTCTTCTTGTCATTTCTTCAGCGTTTCCCCTTTCAAAGAGAAATCCGTTTTTGCCGTGATCTATTATTGCCGGCACCCCTCCGACTCTGCTTGCAATTACCGGAGTCCCGGCTGCCATGGCTTCCATTACTGTGTTTGGAAGTCCCTCTGCGTGGGAACTGAGGACTCCTATGTCGCTTGCCGCCCAGACATTCTCTATGTCCTTTCTGAACCCTGTAAGTATCACGTTCGGGTATTCTCTGCTTATTTTCTTTCTCTTCTCGGGGTGCTTGTCCCCTACAACCATGAGGAACATGATGTCTTTCCTTTGTCTGCCTATCTTTTTGGATGCTTCAAGTATGAGACGATACCCTTTCACTTCGTCAAGCCTTCCGACGTATGTCACAAGCTTCTTGTTTCCCTTCATTTTTAGAATGTCTTCGGCTGGTTTTGCTTCTTTGTACTTTCTGAAATCAACTCCGTTATGAATTACTTCGTATCTCAGCCCGAGTTTTTTGGCGGTCTTGACAAGCCCTTCGTGGAGAAGAACAACCCTGTCGCTTTTTCTCAGGACTCTCTTTCCCAGTGTTCTTGCATAAACCCACATCCCGGCATTCAGTAATCTGGATGGTGCAAACCAGATTATTCCTGGAAAAGTATCCGTCTGAACTATAACCTTCTCTTTCTTCTTCTTAAGATACGGCCCTGCAAGCGATGTGTAAAACATGTACTTGTTTATTATGAATGCATCCGGCTTTTCTTCATCGATGATTTCGTTCACGCTTTTTCTAAGCCCTATTGGTATTGTGAAATTGAATGGATCTGAAATGAATATTGAAGGCATCCTTCTGACCCTGACCCCTTCTATGACCTCCGACTCTCTGCTTCCTTTGGTTCGGGTGGTCAGAACAACAACATCTATTCCTGCCCTTTTCAGCAGAATGGCTGTCTTATATGCGCTTACCATCCATGCGGTCGGCTCAAGGAAGTTAGGGCTTATTATGCATATTTTCATCTTTTTTTGTCTTTTAGAATTTCTTTTTTGTAGAATTCGATAGTCCTCTTGAGGCCTTCTTTTACCTTAACGACCGGCTCATAGCCGATGAGTTTCTTGGCAAGAGTGATGTCTGCAAGCGAGTGTTTGACATCCCCTGCTCTTTCCGGCCCGAATGCCGGCTTTATGCTGGTTCCCAGTTCTCTGTTGAGTTCTCTTACAAGTTCAAGCAGGGTTATTCTTTCTCCGCAGGCAATGTTCACCACTTCTCCTTTTGTCTTTCTGGCTTTGCATGCCAGAATGTTTGCATTCACAACATTTTCCACATATGTGAAATCCCTGCTTTGCTTTCCATCTCCGTAGATTGTGGGCTTTTTTCCTCTCAGAAGGGCTTTAATGAACAGAGGGATGACTGCAGAATACTGGCTGTTGGGATCTTGATGCGGTCCGAATATGTTGAAATACCTCAGGGATATTGTCTCCAGCCCGTACACTTCGTAAAAAGCCCGCATATAATGTTCTCCTGCAAGCTTGCTGACCGCATAGGGAGACAGCGGTTCCGGCTTCATTCCTTCGTGTTTCGGAAGTGTGGGGGTGTTTCCGTATGCGGAGCTTGAAGCAGCGTAAACAACTCTTTTAACTCCTGAGTCGCGGGCTGCCAGAAGCACCTTTAATGTGCCTTCAACATTCACCCTGTTTGTTTTCTCCGGTTCTTTTACAGAACGCGGCACTGAGCATAGTGCTGCCTGATGAAGGACATAATCCGCCCCTTTAAATTCCCGTCTGAGAAGCTTCAGGTTGGTTATGCTTCCCTTCACAATCCGGATCTTGCTTTCTATTCCCTTCAGATTTTCCTTTCTTCCGGTTGAAAAATTGTCTATTACTGTAACTTTGTTGTCCTTGCAAAGTTCTCTGGCAAGATTGCTGCCAATAAATCCTGCTCCTCCGGTAATGATTATTTTCTTGCCTTTTAGCGTTGGTTTTCTCATTTTCTGCCTCTTCTCTTTTTAGGTGCCTGCGCATTTTTTAGTGCGAAGCTTCTTGCAAGCTCTTCAACCTTTCTTTCTGTTCTTTTGTTGGTAATGTAAAGGTGAAATATTACTAATGCGAAGACGAAGAATCCTCCGATAACAAAGAAGTCGACAGTCCTTTCTATCCTTAAGGTTTCCATGACTCCGTAAACCGTCTTGGGAAAAAGGACTATGAACAGAAAAGAGAACCAGATGACGTTCCACAGCACAAAATCTCCGGTCAGGTAGTCCCCTCTTTTGAAATGCAGGAATGTCAGGTACACCATTACAAGCGCGAAAAGCATCCCCACTATTTGAAGTCCGATTATCATTTTCTCATCTCATATTCTTTTTATTCTCCACCATACAAGGTCTGCGACGATTTTTATTCCGTCAATAACAGTTGTGCCTTTGTACTTGTCGGAGTAAAGTGTTTTAATTGTGACCTCTCCGTATTTTAGGCCTTCTTTTCCTGCTCTTGCTATCATTTCCGACTCAACGCTGTAGTCCGTGCTTTTCCATCTTATCCTCTCATAGGCCTTGCGGGTCATGCATCTGAATCCTGATTGAGTATCCTTTATGTTTATCCGGTAAAGGAATCTCATCACAGAGCTTATTATTTTATTTCCAAGTTTCAGTATTGCAGGCATGTTTTTATCAAACTTTCTGACTCCGAAAACTATGTCTTTTCCTTCTTTTATTTCTCTCAGGAGGTTGTCTATTTCTTCAGGGTGGTGCTGCCCGTCTGCATCAATAAACACAAGCACATCTGCATTCTGCGATACCGCGTATTCGCATCCTGTTTTTAGTGCAGCGCCCTTCCCAAGATTTACGGGGTGTCTCAGTATGTGCACTGGCCAGTTTCCTGCTTCTTCGTATGTTCCGTCACTGCTTCCGTCGTCCACCACCACGACATTCTCAACTTTCTTGAGAAGGGATTCTAAGACCTTCCCTATCCTCTTTTCTTCGTTGTATGCAGGCATAATTGCCCAAACATTATTCTTTTTGCTCATCTTCCCGTGCGGTTTGGCTTTCTTCTGCCAGTCCTCTGTTCAGATATTTCTCCCAGTCAACTTTGTATGCGTAAAGGTCTCCTCCTGTAACCTGTTTTCTGTGGGAGAGCGGAGTGAAGTATTTGAGCCCTTTGCCTTCAAAGAAAAACATGCGCGTAAACATTGACTTGGCAAGCTTAGGATGCATAAATATCGAGTATGTTCTTCCTTCCTTGCTGAAGAGTGCTGCGCTGTACGGTATTATGGGCTTCTTGAATGTCTTTTCTCTGAATACTCCTTCCCCGTCCAGATAGACCAATGAAACGGGACTTCCGGTTCCCTGCTGCGTTGATACCTCTGCAGTTCCTTTCTCGGTATTGACTTTCAGGCCGTTATTGCATATTATCTCCTTGTCCTGTATGTTGCATCTTCCTATCGAGGATGCATAACTCGGCCAGGGGCTCACCCATTTGTCCGCATCAGTGGTGCTTATTTCATAATAGTACTGTTCTGCCGTGCTGTCGTCAAGGCCGTACTTCTCTTTCAGAATTTTTATTCCTTCTGCAATGCTCTCATCGTGAACATCATGCCACATTGCTCCTCTTGTGAAGTTCCATATCCCGAAATGCGCCCACACGCCGCTTTTTCCTATCATGTCGTCGCTGGCGATGTAATATTGGGGCAACATGTCTGTGCAGTGCGTCAGGTTCAGAACTTTTTCTGCCTGTTCTTCAGTCATTCCGCTTTCAATGTAGCCAATTTTTGCTTCCTCTCTGCTCTTCTTGAGATTGTCTATTATTGTGTTGTATGCCTTCAACTGGTCGCCAAGGTATTTTTCTGCAAGGTTGGGTCCTGTATCCTGGCCGCAGTTGAGCATTCTTAAGATGGCTACTGCCTCTTCTTCGTCGTTCTCCAGGAGCGTTTTTCCGACCCAGTGTATTCTTCTTCCCTGGTTTCCGCCGTCAAAAGTCACTCTTCTTTCCGCTATCGCTGTGAACCAGTGCCCGAAATCCCACCATGAAGTTATTATCCCGTCTGTGTCGTCTTTTTTTATGTCTTGAAGAAGATTGTACCATCCGTCGTTCATTGAGGGGATTTCTGTCTTTGCAGTGTTGTATGCGCCTCTGATTGGATTGACTAGCAGGAACAGTATGAGTGCGCCCATCACAATCTTCCCGATGCTCTTTTTGAGTTCCAGCGACTTTTCCATCTGGTTTGCTGCTGCGTTGTACATGACTCCCAGGCCGCTTCCAAGGGCAACAGAAAGACCCGGAACTATGAGTGCCGAGAATCTTATGCCTCTCATTGCAGCATAGAATGTTGCTGCAAACCACACTGCGAGAATGAGCATGTACTTCGCTTCTGTCTTGACATTTTCACGGCTCTCTAAAACAAGCACTGCAAACGCAGGCAGCACAGTGAAAGCCAGCAGGAGCATCCAGTGAAGATGGTTTCTCATCCACATAACCAGAAGAATCCATGCTGCGCTGGCCAGCCCGTACTTGAACACTTTTCCGTGTTCTTTTCCTCTTGCGAAGATTACGACAGCAAGCGATGTTGCTGTAAGCAGGTAAAAGAGATTCCCGCCCATCTGTTTCATTACCTTGTCTGCGGATGCAAGATTTAACTCTGCCACTGTCGTCAGAACATTGGGCCAGATGTCCTTTACCGCAACGGCTTTGTACTGGGTAAAACCAAGGGGTTGTGTTATGAAATGAACCAGATACTGAAGTGAGTATGCGAATGTGTTGCCGCTGTACATTGTTCGGAAAAGCAGTATGAATATGTTGGTTGCTGCTATGAAAACACCTGTTGCTACGGTTATGCTTTTGAGTGTGCTTCCTTTTTTGAATTCATCTTTTAGTTTCTTCCAGCTTCTCTTGTTTATAGTAAGTATTATGAGATATCCTATTGCCGCGGCAAGTATGAAGTCATACACGTACCACCATCCGCCCCAGGCCAACTGATATATTCCCACAAAAAATGCGCTCACACCTGCAAGCAAAGCACTTTTTTTGACGTCCTTCCTGTCTATTGCTTCAACGAACAGCCACGTAATTAACAGCGGCAAAAACAGGTTGTAAGAGTCGGTGTCTGAGAATCCCCCTGCTGTTCTCCCGAGCACTGCGGGGTGTATTGCAGTTATCACTGCTGCGACAAACCCGCCGAAGTCGCCGCCAATCTTTCTTGCGAGGAAAAATGCTGGTATTACTGCAAGTGTGCATACGATTATCGGGAAGTAGAACACGGAGCCCATTACGCTTATTCCCGGCTTGAATATTGAGATTACCTTGTGAAGCTTGGACATTACCCACGGGTGGAATGTCGGCGGCTGTGCTCTCATGAGCCGGCCGTTTCTGAGTGCGTCGTACACCACTCCATCTACTACAACTTCTCCGGGGCGTCCGTACCTGACATAGTTGCGAGCGTGTCTGTAAAATAGGTATGGGTCTATGGCGAGAAGATATGTCTGTCCGCTCTCATCCTGAAACCTGCTTTTGAATTCCTTTGAGAGATCTTTTGCTTGTTGTTGTATTTCCTGCGCCTGCTGTTGTTTTACTTTGATGAACTCTGATTCTATCAGCGCGTTCTTGTTTGCGTCCGGCAGATTGGGGTATAACTGGTTTATTTGCTGGCTTATCTGGTTTTTGTAGTACGACTCTACATTTCTTTGCGCCCAGTCGTCTGTTATGGGAAGGTAGAGCGGCTGCGCCCTGAGGAAGATTGAGAGAAGCATCGGTATGGCGATAAGAATTATGAGCCGGTAGCTCGTTGCCCTGTTCCATGCCTTTGTGATTGTCTGCCATGCTTTTCCCGCGGTTTCTTTTATTGTTGTTGTTTTGTTCTCTTCTTTTGGTTCTTCTTTCTCGTGTTCAGTGTGAGAGTGTGTTTTCTTCTTTTTGGCCATTAGAAAACCCCCTGGATTCGTTATGCTGTTTTGGGTTTTGGTTTGCGAGTTATTCTCTGGACCCCCTTCTCGGTTGGCGCATGCTCTTATTTAAATATTTGCCTGGCTCATTTATGACACCACTATCAAGTGGTTCATCTCAGAAAAGTTTATATAGGGGTTTCTTTTCTCCTGCTTCTCTGAATAATAGACTGAATCAGTTATGTTATAACAGAGTTATAATAGGGGGTAGCCAAATGCCAACGATGTCTAACCTGCAATCTTTTTTTGCCTCGGTCCGTTCATCTCTTAAAACTCTTCTTCTGTTTGTTTTTCTCTTTATTGGAGCTCTCTCGCTTCCGCCTTATGCCAGCGCCAATTCCTCTTATTACATAGATCTTCTTCCTACAAGGATTGCGCCCTCTTCCGGCACAATAAACCACTGGGAGATGGTTTATGTCTACGCTACCAATGTGGGAAACAAATGCACGAATGAGCCGGTCGAAGTTTCTGTTGACATCTTTGACCCTGATGACAATTATGTTTCCACAGAATACATGACTATCACTCCATGGCTCCAGCCGGGAGACGAAAGAAGCAACTGGGTGCGCTTTTACATTAATAAGTCCGGCTTTTACCGTTTGCATGTCTTCGTAGATTACCCTGATGAGTACGCTGAGCGTGATGAAGAGAACAACATTGCCGACTTCTACTTCGAGTCAATAAGCCCCGACCGGGACGGCGACGGCGTGGAAGACATCTATGATGCGTGTCCCAACGAACCGGGATATGACTGCAACGGTTGTTCAGACCCCTGTATGGGCTGTGCGGTAATGGTTTGTGATGAGGGTGCAGGGACTGTTCCTACCTGCCAGGCGGAAGATTCCCTCTGCGAAGACACAATATGCCCCTCAGACGGCTGCTACACCACATTCTGCGGTTTGGATGAGAAGGTTGTCTTCGATTCCCCGGCTGTTGAGAACACATGTCACCTTACTGCTTACAACCGGGGGGAATGCACTCAGAATGAATGCACCTTCGAATGCGTCTATGATTCCGAATGTGATATTGACGACGATGACGACGGCGTCAGAGATTCTGATGACATCTGCCCTGACACGCCGAGCGGGGAAGCTGTTGATCAGAACGGTTGCTCATGCTCTCAGAAATCATGCAATGACGGCAATGAATGCACCGACGACGGCTGCGACTGGTCTACCGGCTATTGCTGGTCGGTAATTGACAACACGAACGAATGCGGCTCTTTCAGGGACTGCCCTGAAGACCACTGCGAAGGAGATTATCTCTACTCTTATTCACCTGACGGCCATGATTACTGTCTTGCAGGAGAATGCGTGGAGTATGCCTGCACAGAGTCAGTAACCTACAGTCAGGACTGCGACTATGATGACGACGATGACGGCGACCCTGATGACACTGATTGTGCGCCTCAGGACCCGAACATCCACCACGGAGCTCCTGAAGTTTGCAACAATTTAGATGACAACTGTGACGGCGTCGTTGACAATATCACCCAATCATGCGGCATTTCCGATGTCGGAGCATGCTCTTTTGGTGTAGAAACCTGCCTTGAAGGTTCATGGTCTTCCTGCGAAGGCGCGGTCTACCCGTCTGAGGAACTATGCGACGGTATAGACAACGATTGTGACGGCGCTGCCGATGAGGATTGCGACTGTGTTGTCGGCGACACGCGTCTCTGCCCTGTTCAGGCCGGTGTCTGTGAAGGTTCTTATGAAACATGCACCGAATCAGGGTGGTCTGGCTGCGATTATTCATCATTCAGCCCTTACTATGAATCATCAGAGTCCTCCTGTGATTCGCTGGACAACGATTGCGACGGGGTTGTTGACAACATAGTGAGAAACTGCTCAGACAACTATCCGGGCATCTGCGGCGTCGGGACAGAGGTCTGCTCTGACGGCTCGTGGTCCGGTTGTCCTGCTCCGCAGGAAGAGACCTGCGATGGCCTTTATGATGAGGACTGTGATGGTGTTGTTGATGAGGACTGTGAATGTGTTGACGGAGACACACAGGCCTGCGGTTCAGATGTTGGCTTATGCGAGCAGGGGCTTATGACTTGCATCAACGGGTCGTGGTCTGATTGTGAAGGCGCTGTCTGGCCTGTTCCGGAGGTCTGCGACGGTCTCTATGATGAGGACTGTGATGGCGTTGTTGATGAGGGCTGCGATTGTGTAGATGGTGAGACGCAGGTCTGCGGTTCCAATATCGGCGCATGCGAATTCGGCACTCGCACCTGTATAGGTGGCTCCTGGTCTGATTGCGAGGGAGGCACAGGCCCTGTTGAGGAGGTCTGCAACGGCGTTGATGACGACTGCGATATGCTTGTAGACGAGAATGCTTGCTTTGTTCCTTCCCGCGAAACTCTCAGAGTAACAGGTCTCCGACTCATGCCTGACGACTGGGTTTCTCCGCCTGATGACCTGTTTGTTCTCGTTTCTGTTGAGAACGCGGGCTCAAGGACTTTGAGGGACCTGAAGATAACTGTCTATGTTGACGATCTTGGATTAAGGGTCCGCTCGTCAAACTTTGATTTGAAACCTGGCAGGTCTGCTTCCAAAAGCATCCTGTTGTCAATTCCGGCATACGCTGAAGAAGGGGTTTACGACCTGCGGGTTTCCGTTTCCAATGATGCTGTGAAAAGGGTTAAATACAGGTCCTTTGTAATCTCCTCTTCTACCGCATATTGCTCGTCTCCATTGTGTGGCTGGTGGTAGAATCATTGAGGAGTGGTCAATGGCAGTATCTACTCTTATATACTCAATTAACGAAAAACTTATATATAAAGGACATGTAGTTAAAAGCCAAATACTCTTCGGATTAAAAATTGTAAGGGGGTAAGAAAAAATGGTAAGTTCAGTTAGGAGCGTTATTTTGACCGCTTTGTTTTTGGTGGGTCTTCTGAGCATGGCAAGCATTGCTCTTGCAGTGCCGGTTACCATAGACCAGGTAAAGGTCAACGGCGACGTTGTCAGTCCCGGAGGGACTGAAGTAAGAAGCCTTGACAGAGACAACGAGTTTGATGTCAAAGTTTTTCTGACAGCGCTGGCAGATGCAGACAATGTCCAGGTAGAAGTTATGATGCGTGGCTATGACCACAATGACCTCATAGAGGACATAAGCGACGTCTTTGATCTGGAAGAAGGAGTTACCTACGTCAAGACGCTGCACATAACTCTTCCCAAACGAATGGAAGCTCAGGACCAGTACTGGCTGAGAGTTCTGGTGACTGACAGGAATTCCGACCTTGTTCAGGAGAACTACGTTATCTATGTCAATACTGACAGGCATGACGTTGAAATCAGGGATGTCATCTTCAGCCCTGAGAATGAAGTCAAGGCAGGAAGGGCGCTTCTCGCAACAGTCAGGATAAAGAATTACGGAAAGACAGACGAAGAGAACATAAAAGTCTCCGTCAGCATTCCGGACCTCGGAGTTTCCGCATCCGACTACATAGACGAGCTTGACGCCGGAGATTCAATATCTTCAGAGGAACTCTATCTGAGAATTCCCATGTGCGTCGAGACAGGCACTTATGACGTAAAGGTCGAAGCAGAGTATGACGACGGAGACGAGGTCACAACAAAGACAGAATCAATAAGAGTGGTTCAGGACGAAACCTGCGGCGCGAAGGAAGAAAAGCCGTCAGAGCAGACGGAAAAGACCTTTATCACAGCGCCCGGTTCGCAGGACGTTGTCAAGGGAACAACCGGAGCAGTTTATCCTGTGCTCATTACCAACGCAGGGTCCCAGGCGAAGACCTACGCTCTTTCAGTTAGCGGAGTTGAAAGCTGGGGTGCATACAGGATTGAGCCCTCTGCAGTCCTCGTTGTTCCTGCAGGAAAGACAGAAACCGCTTACGTCTATGTCACTGCCAACGAGGATGCTCCGGAAGGCGAAGCAGCATTCTTCGTCGAGGTTTCTTCAGGAAGCGACAAGAAGATGCTTCCTCTGACAGCCAATGTTGTCAAGGGAGAAGAAACTGAAGCAGGAGCTTCCAGCTGGGACAAGGTCAAAAGAGGACTCGAGGTCGGTCTTGTTGTGCTGGTCGTCCTCCTTGTAATCCTCGGCCTCATCATCGGCTTCAACAAGCTGAAAGGCGATGAGGGTTCTGGAGAGGAAGACATGTCCCAGACCTACTATTAATCAGGACTTGCTCCTGATTTCTTTTTTCGTTTTTGTTGGCTTTTCAAATCTTTTTAAGAAACGTTGGGGGACCGAAATGAAGCGTAATGCCGTAGTGTTATCAATTGTTATCCTGTTTCTTCTCTCTCTTTCATCAGTCCATGCTGTGGAGATAGTCCCCCAGAACGCGTGCTCCTGCGGCCTCACAACAGAATCCGTCAGAGTCGTCAATCAGGACTCTGAAAAGCACTCCTTTACAGTTTCCGTTGAAGGCGAAATATCGCCCTTTTCGGTTGTTTATCCCCCTTCATTCACGCTTCCCGGTGACGGTTACATAGATGTTACTGTGGACGTTCACTTTCCCTGCATGAAGGACAAGCCATACACCGGCTTCATTGTTGTAGAGTCCGATGACGGCTCGGTTAATAAGTTTCCAAGGGCATACTTTACGAGGGAATGCCCAAACATTCAATTGAGATCCGCTTCTGCCCTGAAGGAAGCTTCTCCCTGCGAGCCGGTCACATTCAGGTTCGACATCACTAACGCGGCGCCTTTCAAGGACTACTTCTCCTTCAAGGTTCTTCCCGAAGATTACTCTGATTTCGTTTCTTTGAACTCGCAGAAGGTTGCCCTTCAGCCGCGCCAGACGCACACACTCTTTGTCACCACGAGTTTTCCATGCGATGTCAGCGGCAAAAAAGACTTCACACTCATTACCGAGACCGAAAAGTCAAACCTCAGGGCAACAACTCCTTTTTCTCTTGATATAAAACCTGATTACAAATTCGACCTGTCTGTTGAGGACAAATCCCTTTCTGTTTGCGAGCAGACCCGGAAAAAGCTCTCGGTTTCTGTTGCAAACCAAAACGATTTCAGCCAGAACTTCCACCTTTTCCTTGAGGATTCTCCATCTTGGGTTTCTTTGTCTGCATCCTCTCTGTCAGTTAATTCGTCAGAAACGGGGGTTTCTGAACTCACGATACAGCCGCCTGACGGGGCAGCGGGCTCATACGAGTTTTCCGTTAAGGCAGTTTCAGAGTATGGCAACATCTCAGAGTCAGTCCCTGTCAGAGTATCTGTAAGCAATTGTTATGACTTCACTCTTAATTTTGATTTTCCCGAAAGAGTTTGTTGTGATGCCGCTGAATTGCCTTTGGTTCTTTACAACAACGGCACCGAAAGTGGCAGGTTCAACGTTTCCGTTGTGTCTCCCGAGGGGCTTTCGCTTTCCTCAGATGCTGTCTTTGTTGCTTCAGGCGAGGCAAAGTCGTTTGCCCTTGATCTTGACAGCTGCCCTTCATCGGCAGATGAAGTGGTTATTTCCGTTGCTCCTCTGGACGCGCCCGAACTTTCAAAGACCTTTTCAAGGAAAGCATCCTTCATCAAAGAAGATTCCTGCTCTGAGATTGCGCTTCTTAAGGACGACTTTACTATTTCGTATTCCAACTATTCCCTTAAGCTTCCCGTCAGGAATATTGGCGCGAAGCCGACCTACTATTATTTCTCTCTTGTTTCCGGAAGCTGGGAGCATCTCGAAACCTTTGACTTTGTGCTGAAGCCGGGCGAAGAAGCGTCGGTAAAGCTTTATCTTGAACCGGAAGGAATCCCTGAAGACAAGTATGCCTTGGAGCTTGTCGCGACAACCGCCTCCGGTCAGGAATTTAGATTGCCTTTCTTCATAACCCTTGAGAAGGAATTTGACTTGTATGAATTCCTCGGCTCAGTTTACATGTCGGCTGTGCAGAATCCGTGTTCCTTCTCCTACAAGGTTCTGCTGTTCGTTTTTGTAGTTTCCCTTGTGCTGTCCGTTGCATTTTCTCTGTTCAGGTCAAGATGCAAGAGGATAAAGCCGAGGCGCCGCCTGACAAAGCTTCTCAGGTTCTTTGCCTATCTCTCCTTTGTAGCTGTTCTTGCTGTAGGGATTACTTTCCTCTTCTGCAATTACGGCCTTTCTTCAATCACAACTTATGTTCCCTCAAACATATCTGCTCCTCCAGCATCTCCCGGACAGTCCATGCCTTCTGAGGTTAATCAGACGGCAAACGTGACTGTGAACGAGTCAGAAGGAGCTCAGGAAGAATTCCAGGGTTTTGTTCTTGAGATCCCTCCCGAAGGAACCTTCGAGTGGGATCTTTCAGAGGTCTTCAGGGATCCCGATGCTGATGTGTTGTACTACACTGTCATAAGTCCTCCGTCCCTTGAAGTGGAAGTGAACAATGAGAAGGGGGTTGCTCTTATAACTCCGCTGGAGGGCTTCAAAGAAGGGTCTCTGCTGAGCGTCATAGTCAGCGACGGCGAATACACCGTCTCAAGCCCGCCGATAAAGGTGGTTTTCAGTTCTCCTGAAGACAAGGAAACCGTGTCCGCCAACTCCAGGAAGAACGAGGAGGGCGCCTCCTCTCTCGGAAAGTACATTTTCATAGCACTTCTGCTGGTGCTTTTGATTTTGTTCTTCAGGGTTCTTCTTTCCCGCAGGGAGCAGAAGCACGAGGAGCCCGCGTTAGTTAAGAAGCCCTCTGTTTCCCAGCTTAGAGGTCCTGAGCCGCCAAAAAGAAAGCGTGGCAGACCCAAGGGCTCCAAGAACAAGAAGAAGCGCGGAAGGCCTAAGAAAAACGAGTGATTCCTGTTATTCTTTTAGAAGTACGAGCCTGGGGGGATTCGAACCCCCGACCTACTGCTTTCCTCTTTGTGAATTAGGAGGCAGTCGCGCTATCCAGACTGCGCCACAGGCTCACCTTGCGGATTCGGGACACCTGTTTAATATTTAAAGATTATGGAAAAGCTTATTTAGTCCCTTTTTTGTTCTCGTCTTATGAACAGGAGGGCTTCTCTTAAATCTTTTCTTCACATAATCCTCTTCTTTGTGATAATTTACGTTCTTCTTTCCCTCTTCAAAAATCAGGTTATGGACTATCTCAGCTCCTATCCTCTTCTTTTCTCGCTCTTCAACCATGTCAAGTCGACTATTGAGTCGAAGTCCCTTCTGGGGCTTGCTTATCTTGTCTTTGTCGGCAATCTTTTCTTTATCATGCTTCCTGTTGAGCTTGCTGCTGCTTACTATTTCACTCTTGATTATTCTCCGTTAATCGTGATGGCTGTTCTCGTGGCTTCTACTGTTGCCGCTCAGCTGATTAACTTTTTTGTCGGTTTTCTTCTCGGCAGGTTTGTTTTCTCTTTGATTCTCAAGAATTCTTTTTCTTCATGGCAGACGCGCTCAGAACGATGGGGCTTCTTTATGCTGGCAGTTTTCAGCATGGTTCCCTTTCTGCCTCTTGATGCTGTAACGCTTTTCCTTGGCTCCATGCATTATTCTTTCAGAAAGTTTGTGCTGTGGGTTTCCGTGATGTCTTGCTTGAAGTATGTTCTTGTGTATTACTTTTCTTCCTGGGCTGTTTCTTCCCTGTCTTCTTTCTGGCCGATAGGTCTTTTCTAGTTTTCGACTATCACATCCCCTTTCTGTATGTCTGCTTTCTTGACTGTGCCGGCAGGGCATTCTATTATGTATGAACACTTCTTTTCGGGGCGGTAATAGATGCTGAACGCCCGGAATTCCTGTTTTGTTTCCAGAACGGTCATTTTCCTGTCCAGGCATATTATGTCAATCGGGAAGAAGACAAACAGGTTGTGCATTGCCGGTCTCTGGGGCTTTTTAAACTCAAATACCAGCGCATAGTCATCTATCGGTCTGTGAAACATCAACCCCACTGCCTTTGAGAGGGCTGTTTTGCACCTTTTATGCTTTCCCGCTATCTTTTTTCCGTTTTTCTTGTTTATAAGCGCCATTCTCTCCTTGTTGTGTCTACGCATGCCATGTTTTTAATTCTTTTTAAATCAGAACCCAAACATTTATATATTTGTTATCACTACATCATGGTAAAAAGAGGTGTTTCATATGTCTGGCTACACTCCAAATATTTCATATGACTCTGGCTATCATCCTTCAATTGTCTATTCCCATTACGGCGTTTCCGAGAGGGCAGATGCTCCTGTGCCTGAGGCGGTAAGAGAAGCCATAGAAGGCAGAAACCCTTCAGGAACCTATCAAACCCAGCTCAGTCAGGAAGCGCTTTCTCGTGCCAGAAGAGATTCAAAAAGCATGGTGGCTGAAATGATGCCCGGCCCGCACCCCCTTTATTATCTCCCCGACCATGTGTTTTACGAACATTTGAACATGAACTAAAAGGTGGTTTTATGCGAAGAATAATGATGCCTCCTCCCCCTCCGGCTGTGATGTTCCGGAGAACCGTGCAAAAAGAAGAAGCTCCCGATGAGTTGCTTCTGCAAGATGTTGAGAGCCATCTCGACAGGTCTGTTCAATCCGCCATCAGGCGGGAAAAGCTCCTTATGATTTCCCAGGACTTGAGAGCGAGCATAGCCCTGACAGAGATGAAGCAGGAAAGGTTCCGCCTGATGGATGAGGCGTCAAAGACGAGACAGAAGGACAGCCCAGCGCATTATAAAACCCTTCTGAATGAAATCTTCTCGATACTCGACATCCTTGAGGCTCTTTCAATGCCTCCTCCCAAAAAAGATTCGGACCCTGCTCAGCCCACCATCGCCTCGCTTGGCGGATCCCGCTTCCATTGCCCTGACTGCGTTGTTGTAGAGCGCATTCCCAAAGAAAAAAGAATGTCCTTCTCTACCGAAAAAGAAGCCGTAGAAGCAGGATATTCCCCGTGCAGCGTCTGCTTCCCGTCCAGCAGCTCTCTTGTCGGCAGCAGGGACCACGCAAAAATTCACAGGGATTCCTGCATTGCAGTGAAGCACATCAACAACGAGAACCTGCTTTCATTCTCCAATGAGAAGGAAGCGTTTGACCTGGGATTCTCCCCGTGCAAACTCTGCATGCACGAGTAAGGGAGGACCGCAACAGGCGTCTAACACATATTCTTAATCACTTGAACACTATGCTCGCATATCCCACTGCGTTGCTGTAATCGCCCATTACATCTCCTGAGGTGTAATACATCTCAAAGAGAACCTTGTCTGTTTTTTCCTTGAGAAGTTCAATAAGAAGC
>RFJB01000006.1 GCA_003695045.1 Candidatus Woesearchaeota archaeon
GCCGTTTTCCATCTTGCCGGTGATTTTTGCTGTCTGGCCGTTTTCGTTCTGATAGGAAAGCTCAAAGGAGCCGGTGTTGTTTGACGAAGGATTAAAGGAGCCGTCGGTAAGATTGTATCCCTGCCTGAGAAGGTTCTGGTGTTCGCTTGCAAAGTCCCTGTTTTGCGCTACCTGCCTGGCGAAGTTATCAATCATTTCCTGCCTCTTCCTCAGTTCTTGCTCCATCTGCCTTTTGAGTGCTGAGCTGTCCTGGTTGAGCTGGTTGTTTTGAAGCCGCGACGACATGCTGTTCTGCTGCGAGGGCTGCATTGCCGGCTGATTCTGGAATGCCTGGTTGAACATTTGCTGGAGCATGCTCTGGGCTGATTGCGCGGGATTCTGCCGTTGGCCGCCCTGCGTCTGGGAAGCTGGCTTGCTCTCTGCTTTTACCTGCTGTGACTGCTGTTGCTGTGACTGCTGTTGATTCCGGCTTTGCGGCTGCTGGTTCTGATTCTGCTGGTTCTGGTTCGTCTGAATGAAGTGGATGGTAATTTCGGGAAGGTCAACCACTTTGGCTCCTTCCTCGTCGTTGTAGGAGAAGTCAAATTTTACTTTGAGTTCTGCGGGGCTGTCGGAAGAGCCGAAGCTGAGCGGTATTTCTGAAGAATCCTGCGGGATGTTCATTGTTGCCGAGCGCGTGTTTGAACTGACATAGCTGAAGCCGCCCTGATGAAACTCCTGGTTTACAGTGTATGACAGCATTCCTGAAACGGGCATTCCGTAAGTGTTGTTGGAGTTGAGCACCACCACTGCTTCCTGGCCTACGGGGAAATAGTAGTCAGAGCTGTTGAAAGACAGAGTGATAGTCCCTGATGAAGCGGCTGCCAGATAAGTCAGCAGGAGAAGTAAAGAGAAGAACAATGCAGTTCTGAACGCTGTTCTCACCATGATGCCTCACCCTTTACTGCAGGATTCTTTTCTCCCCGTACCTGAGATACATCTGCGCTATGAGAATCAGAAGCGCTGCAAGGAAAAACCAGTCCTTGATGTTGACCTCTTCTTTTTCGCGTTTGATTTCTTTTCCGATGTTTTTGTATATCTCTTCCAGAGTGTGCTCGTCGACTGATTTGTAGTATTTTCCGCCTGTCTGCTGTGCTATTGCCTGAAGCGTTGCTTCATCAAGCTCTGCATATTGAGGCCTGCCAAACCAGTCGTAGCCCAGCACCACCCTGTCGCGCGAGCCCATGCCGACCGTGTAGACCTGGATGTTGTTTGCCTTTGCGTATGCGACTGCCTCCTGCGGACTTATGACTCCTGCGTTGTTAACTCCGTCGCTCAGGAGAATGACAACCTTCTTCTTGTTTGGAATTGAAACTGCCATGTCAATTCCCAGGCTGAGGCCGTCGCCTATTGCTGTTCTGCCCTCCCTTGGACGTATGCTTCTCAGCTTTTCAATCACCCTGTCCTTGTCAGGGCTCAGGTATGCTGCGGTTGTGGCGCCTGATTCAAATATCACGATGCCTGCATGGTCTTTGGGCTGGAGTGATTTGAGAAGGACTTCGGCTGCCTGTTTTGCCGCTTCAAGCCGGTTCGGTTTGTAATCGGTTGCCTGCATGCTTCCTGAGACATCAATAACAAGGACAACATTCACGCCTTCTTTCGTCCTTTTGAGCGGAATATGGGGGTTTGCAAAGCCAATAATCATCAGAGCGATTACCGCCAGCGACATATAGAACAGCACGTCGTTTCTGCGCGAGACCTTTTTGTTTCCCAGTGCGGATTTCACAAATGCTATCCTGCTGAAGCGCATGGCGTGCATCTTTTTCTTCTGGGTTATTTTCAGATAGATGTAATACGCAACTGGAATCAACAGCAAAAACCACAATCGTTCCGGATCATAAAATCCTGCCATGTTCTGTCCACCTTTTTTATCGTGCAAGCTTCATTTTTCTCATCTTGAAGAACCGGATTAACGGCTTTTCAAACGGCTCTGCAGTGTCCAGCAGGAAAGAATCAACTCTTGCTTTTCTGAATGCGGACTCAAGAGACGACTCGTACCGAGCGACCAGTTCCATGTAATTCTTCCTGAATTCAGGGTCTGAAGTGTTGAGCAGTATCTGTTCTCCTGTTTCTTCATCCTCCAGCTCCACAAGCCCCATTTCAGGTATTTCCATTTCGTGCTTGTCATAAATCCTCACAGCTATAACATCATGCTTTCTGGAAAGCATTCTGAGAGTTTTGATAAGCGCGAATAATCCGTTTCTGCTGGTTTCGCCTCCGGCTTCTTCATAATCCCGGCCGGAATCCTGCCATGATGAAGAAGCATCAATTATCTGTTCGGAAACAAAATCAGAAATCAGGAAGAGTATGCTTCGCCTTTTGAGAAGTTTGGAAATTGCCGCGAGGGACTGCTGAATGTCTGTTTTTCTGGAAGCAGGTTCAAAAGTGACCAGCCGGCTTATCATTTTCAGAACGTGTTTTTTTCCTTTCCTTGCCGGAACGAATAGTTCAAGAGAGTCGGTGAAGAGGAACATCCCTGCCTTGTCGTTGTTCCTGAGAGCCGAGAAGAAGAGGGTTGCTGCCAGTTCTATAGCGCGCGTCCTTTTCTCAATGTCTGTTCCGAAATACTCGGAGCCGGAGGCGTCTATTGCAACATAAACTCTAAGGTCTCTTTCTTCCATGAACTCCTTGACGAAGGGTTTGTCAAACCTTGCCGTGACATTCCAGTCGATTGTTCTTATGTCATCTCCGGGGCGGTATTCTCTTATCTCTGCAAATTCTATGCCATTGCCTTTGAAAACAGAGTGATAATTGCCTGCTACGAGGCCGTCAACAAGCTTCTTTGTGCTTATCTCTACCTTTTTTACTTTAGCAATCACTTCTTTTGGTGTCAGAGCCAATGTTATCACCGTTTATGTCATCACCATCCGCCAGCCGGATTTCCACATTCGGTCATGCAGCCGGAGTGGAAGCAGTGTCCTTTGAAATTTGTCAGGGCACCCGTATTTTTGACATTATCTGGTCGATTATTTCGTCTGTGGTGATTCCTTCTGCTTCTGCTTCATAGCTGAGGATTATCCTGTGCCTGAGAACCTCGTGGATGACCGATTTCACATCCTCGGGCAGGACGTAGCCCCTTCCGTTCAGAAGGGCGTTTGCCTTTGCTCCTATTATCGCCCAGATGGACGCTCGCGGAGATGCGCCGTATTCTATGAAGCCGTTGATTTTGAGCCCGTATTCTTCAGGGTTCCTTGTTGCGTCTATTATCGTCGAAACGTATTCCAGTATTTTTTCATCTGCGTATATTGACCTCACAAAGTTCTGCATCTCAACTATCTTTGAGGCGTTTGTTATTTTTCCCGCTTCGGGCTGGGACAGTTTGGTGTAACGTTCAAGTATCTCTGCTTCTTCTTCTTTTGATGGGTAATCAAGAAGGACTTTGAACATGAACCTGTCCACCTGGGCTTCCGGCAAAGCGTAGGTTCCCTCGCTTTCGATGGGGTTTTGCGTTGCCAGAACCATAAATGGCTGCTTTAGTTTGTGTGTTTCTCCCTGGATTGTCACCTGCTTTTCCTGCATTGCTTCAAGAAGCGCGGACTGGACCTTTGGGGGCGCCCTGTTTATCTCGTCTGCAAGAACGAAGTTGCTGAAGACAGGTCCTTTGACGGTCTTGAAGGATGATGTTTTGTGTTCATATATCTTGGTGCCTATGATGTCTGCGGGAAGCAGGTCCGGTGTGAACTGTATCCGCACGAACTCTGCCTGAATCGTGCTTGAGAGCGCTCGGACAAGAAGCGTTTTTGCCAGTCCGGGAACGCCTTCAAGCAGGACATGTCCGTCGCTCAGCAGAGCCAGCAGGACTTTTGTTACCGCATCCTTCTGTCCTACAATAACTTTCTCAACCTCGCTTCGGATAGCAGACACTGTCTGAGCATAACGCTCTGCCTTTTTGTTGAGAGCCAGTATTTCTGATGAGTGCAAACCCATGGACTTCTGTTTTGGCGACTTGGAAGACCGGCCCGCCGGTCTCTTTGAGGATGATTTAGTGTTTCCGCTCATGTTTTCTCAACCTCCTTGTCAGCATCTTGAACAGCATCTCGGGTTAATATCTTCGAAAAGTTATCCCTGAAGTATCTGCAAAAGCAAGCTTTGTTTCGACACAATAATAGCTTACTGACAGCTTACGCGTAAAAGCACAAAAGCACAATGAAAAATCCTGAAAAAGTGCTGAAATATGCTGACCGAAACATGCTGAAATAATGCTGAAATAGAAAATTTGACCCTTCGACTTTTTATTTAAAACTTGTGAAGTTTTTTTCTCGGAGTTCATTTCTGAAGTTGTAAATAAAAGGGAACGAAGAGCTGACGAAAGCGATGCTAAAAGAGCAGGGTTGAATCTGCCAGGACACCTAAGGACACCAGGATTCATCATATTTGAATGCGTTATCTTTGAACTTCCAGGGAATTTAAAAATAAAAAGAGAAACATTTAAATATTAGTTGAGTAACAATATATTCTGACGATTTAAAATCAACAGAAAGGCATTCAGATGATTTAACTTGAGAGTTAATAAAAAAAACCAAAACCATGAGACGGAGGTGATGCACCATGGCTGCCCGAAGAAGCACACTCTGGGATGAATTCATCAGAATGCAGGAAGAAATGGACCGACTCTTTGAAACATTCTTCAGAGGAAGCCCCTTCTTCAGGCGAAGCAGCGCAGGAACGCCCCTGCTTGAAGGACCTTCCAGAAGAGCAGAAACAGGAATAGTCGAGAGCGACTACAGACAGCCGCTGACCGACATCTGGGAAACGGACAAAGAGGTAGTGGCAACAGTGGAGCTGCCGGGAGTGGACAAAAAAGACATCCAGATAAACGCAACAGACGACGGCATCGAGATAAAAGTTGAAAAGAAGGATGAGAAGAAAGAAGAGAAGAAGGGAATGTTCCGCCTGGAAAGAGTTTACAGCGGCTTTTACAGGTTCATCCCGCTTCCGGCAAATGTTAACGCAGACAAAACCGCAGCGACTTACAAGAACGGAGTGCTTGAGCTCAGAGTTCCCAAAGTAAAAGCGAAGAAGGGACGCGAGATAAAGGTCAACTAAGCCGGAGAAAACTTTTCCAGGTTTTTTATTTTCTGATTTTTCCTGAGTGCCTGAGTTCGCCAACCAGACCAACCGGATAGTCATTATGCTGACCTCTTAAGCACGCTCACAAAGCCATAGTCACAAGAAGCCAAACCGACATGACAGAAGAAAAACGCGCGCAGCAAAATCAAACAACACTGCGGGTGTATTGCACAACAAAAATTCCGCAAAGATACCGCAAAAAAAGAGAACCAAAAAAAGAGAACATAGGAGGTGTTCACGATGAAAGAAGACAATAAGAAAGATCACAAAGAAACAGTCACTGTTACAGTAGCTGAAGCTATCCAGCCAGATGTGGGAAGAGGAATTGCAAGGGTTCCCACAAGCATTCTGGAGAAACTCAATCTTGAGGCAGGCGATACAATAGAAATTATAGGCAAGAGAAAAGCAGTCGCGTCAGTAAGGCGCGCCAGGCCTGAAGATGAGGGAATGGACATAATAAGGATAGACGGCACTATAAGATTCAACGCCAGCACATCTGTCGGAGAGAATGTAGAGATAAAAAAGGCAGAATGCATGCCGGCAGAAAGCGTCACCCTCTCGCCGGTGGAAGCGGTCCAGTTCAGCGGCGACCCCACCAATTATTTCCATCAGAACCTTCTTGACAAGCCGCTCATAAAAGGCCAGAAGGTCACGATTGATGTCATGGGAACCCACCTGCACTACGTTGTGACAAAGGTTGTGCCAAACACCTGCGTAAAGGTTGTTCCAAGCACGAAACTAGTGGTCTCGGACAAAGTTGTCAAAGCAGAAGAACTCAGGATTCCCGAGATAATCTACGAAGACATAGGGGGGCTCAAGAACGAGATAGACATGATAAGGGAGATGGTGGAAATACCCATGAAGCACCCTGAGGTGTTCCAACGCCTCGGAATAAGTGCTCCGAAAGGAGTTCTTCTGACAGGACCTCCCGGAACCGGAAAGACGCTGCTTGCAAGGGCTGTCGCGTCAGAAACAGAGTCGCAGTTCTATGCCATTAACGGACCTGAGATTATGAGCAAATACTACGGAGAAAGCGAAAAGCACCTGAGAGACATATTCGAAGAGGCAGAGAAGAATGCGCCCTCCGTCATCTTCATTGACGAAATAGACAGCATTGCGCCGAAGAGAGGGGAAGGGCGCGACCAGACCGAGAAGAGAGTTGTGGCTCAGCTCCTGACCCTCATGGACGGCCTGAAGAGCAGAGGGAATGTGGTCGTGATTGCGGCAACAAACAGGCCCGACGACATCGATGAAGCACTGAGAAGGCCCGGCAGATTTGACAGGGAGATAAAGATTATGCCTCCCAACAGGGAAGGAAGAAAGGAGATTCTTCAGATTCACACAAGAGGGATGCCGCTCGCAAAGGATGTGGATCTTGACAAGATTGCAGAGAAGACGGTTGGATTCACAGGAGCAGACATAGAAGTGCTCTGCAAGGAAGCGGCAATGAAAGCATTGAAGCCCTATGTGCCCAGCTTAAAGCAGTACAACATCAAAGTGCCCACGCCAGTCCTGGAGAAGATTGAAGTTACCATGAAGCACTTTGAAGAAGCGCTCCAGATGGTGGAGCCGTCTGCACTGCGGGAGGTAATGATTACCAAGCCCAATGTGAGATGGTCCGACATCGGCGGCCTTGAAGAGGCAAAAAAGAAGCTTCGGGAAGCGATAGAGCTTCCGCTCCAGAAGCCGGAACTCTTCAAGAAGGCAGGCATAAGACCGCCTAAAGGAGTCCTGTTATACGGACCCCCCGGAACCGGAAAGACGCTGCTTGCAAAGGCGGTTGCCACAGAAGCAAACGCCAATTTCATCTCGGTAAAGGGTCCCGAGCTTGTAAGCAAATGGGTTGGTGAAAGCGAGAAGAAAATAAGAGAGATTTTCAAGAGGGCAAGATTGACAGCGCCTTCAGTGATATTTTTTGACGAGTTCGACAGCATAACAAAAGTCAGAGGAGCATCGCTCACAGACAGCACGGAAAGAATGGTAAACCAGTTGCTGACAGAACTTGACGGCATAGAAAGCCTCGAGAAGGTCACAGTGATTGCGGCAACAAACAGGCCGGACCTCATAGATCCTGCCCTGTTAAGGCCTGGCAGGATAGAACTCAAGATTGAGATTTCCCTGCCTGACGAAGAGTCGAGAAAGCAGATTTTTGAAGTGCATACGCGGGGAATGCCGCTTGCAAAGGATGTCCGGATTGAAGAGTTTGTAAAGAGAACAGAGGGCTGGACCGGCGCTGAGATTGAGAACCTGTGCAGAGAGGCGGGAATGAATGCAATAAGGGATGCGTCGTCCAGAAACACCGATGAAGTCGAGATAACGATGAAGCACTTTGAAGAGGCATTCAAGGAAGTTGAGAATAACAGGCAGCCGGTAAAGAGTGCGAAGTCAGGATAAAACCTCCGAGTGTGATTAGACAGGGGAGGGTTTCCCTCCCCTCATTTTCGCATATCCTGCTGAAGAATGAAGAGGGGTGATGAAGGATGGTGCTCACTCTGAAAGCGCAGGATGCAATGACAAAAAGATTCAAGGTGGTAAGTGCGGACACCACTCTTCATGACGCCATAAAACACCTTGAAGGAGAAACAGACGTCCTGTTTGTCAAAGACAGAAGCAGGTATGAAGGCGCAGTCACTGAGAGAAGAATCATAAGGAGCGGGCTTGACAGACAGGAGACCAAGGTTCTTAAGATAGCAGTTCCCACTCCAAAACTGGAGAAGGAAACGCCGCTTGTGGAATGCGCACGGCTGATGATAGAGAATGACATTCTTGAACTGCCGGTGTTTCAAAATGACGAGATAGTGGGTGTGGTTACCGCAGAGAAAGTGCTGGAAGCCGCGTCCGGAAAGCTGTTCGGGAATGAAAAGGTAAAGAACATGATGTCTGAAGACGTTATCGTCTGCTCCCCGGAGGACAGCATTTTCAAGGTGTTGAATCTGTTCAGAGAACACCACATATCAAGGGTTCCTGTTGTGAGAGGTGGAAAACTGGAAGGCATAGTTTCGATGCATGACATTGTGCAAAAAGCGATTCAGTTTGATGAGCACCCGGACGTGCTCGCTTACATAGACGACAAGAAGCCATTGTACCAGTTGCCAATTGAGAACATCATGAGCATTGTTGTGGAAACAGTAAAGCCCGACTCAAATGTGAGAGAAGCCATAAGAAAGCTGATTTCAGCGGATATCGGAGCAGTGGTGGTGGTAAACGACGATGACGAACCTGTCGGAATGCTCACCAAGAGGGATCTTCTTGAGCGGCTGGTTATGCTTCAGGAAAGGCAGAAAGCCATCAGGGTGCAGATATCGTCAAGCATTCAGGACATTGACAGAAACGAACTTCAAAGAGAACTGGAGCAGTTCATTGATAAGCGCCAGAAGATGCTGGGCGAAGGTCAGGTCTATGCATACTTTGTAAGAGCAGCTTATAGACCGCCGGAAAAGGTCAGAACCCAGTGCAGGGTTCGCCTGATAACCAGCAGGGCAAAAGTTCACGTGAAAGCAGAGGCGCCCAGCGAGATGCAGGCATTGAAGGAGTGCCTCCACAGAATCAAAGCACGATTGGAAGAAAAGAGAGGTTCATAAAATTTAAAAAGGGTCCCCTGTTCTTTATCTTTAAATTGATTTTCTGGAGGGGATTGTTGTGGATTATGAAATTGTTGATTTGGACGAGTGTGTTGTTTCGGCTTTGAAGATGTTCTCAAAAACAGAGCTTCCGAGATTGGAACTGGACTTCAGAAAGCCGCTCGTTGTTGGAAGCGGAAATGCGGCTGTGACCGGAAGGATAATCTTTGAAGACAGGGAAGCAGTATTTGCAGATGAAAGCACGTATCAAACCAAGATAGAGGCAGTGCCCGACATTGACGGGGCTCTGATAATTTCTGCTTCAGGAGGAAAGCATGCTCCGGTAATAGCAGAACATCTCAAAGAAAAAGGAAAAAAGGTTGTTCTGCTTACCTGCAATCCTGATGCTCCGGCAAAAAAGTTCGCGGATGATGTTCATGTTTCTCCAAAACAGACCGAGCCGTACACTTACAACACATCAACCTACATGGGAATGATACTCGCCAAAACAAAAGAGGATGCAGGGGGCATTCTTCAGTTCATAGAGGAGAAGGTCAAGCCCCTCATTCCCGATAATCTGAAAGATTACTCTGCGTTTTACTTCATAGTTCCTGAAGAGTTGGATGCTGTGAGAGAACTCTTCCTGACAAAGTTTGATGAGCTTTTCGGTCCCATGATAAACGGAAGGGTTTTCACATTTGAGCAGACAAAACATGCGAAGACCGTTGTGCCTTCTGACAGGGAGCTGTTTGTCAGTTTTGGCGTGGAGAACAATGTGTTTGGAACAAAGAGGTTGAACATTCCCCTGCCGGACAATGCAGGACCTGCAGCCCTCATGGCGGTGGGATACTATTTCATAGGGCACATCCAGAAGCAAAATCCGCCTTACTTCAAGCAGAACATAGAGAGGTACTGCGAGTTTGCCAGCAGGGAATTCGGACAGAAGATAACCCCTATTGTAGAATAAGCTTGTAGAATAAGCGGGTTGTAGAAAAAATCACAATGCGTTTTTCTTTATTATTACTCTCTGGCCCAGCTCTGCAATCTTGGTCACGGGGACGACCAGTTCGTCCTTCTTGAACAAACCCTTTGAGACCTCAACCACTATGGACTTTGGGAGATTGTTTTCGGTAATGACTTCCTTCACTCTGCCTACCAGCCGGCCTTCTTCTGTGAAAACCTCCAGTCCCTTGAATGTTTCTTTGGGAATCTGGGAGAGAAACACGGCATCCACGCCGAACTTTCTGATGAATTCCCTCCCTATGAAAAGGTACGGCTTAGCAAGGCCCTGGTCTATGGTAATTCCCAGAATCTCTTTTTTGTCCCGGTCAATGTGAAGCTTAACGACCGTTCCGAGAACGGCCCCGTCAGGCGCTACTGCCTGCCTTCCGAGAATATCGTCGGATGTCGTTTCGTTTGCTGGCATAAGAATCCCTACAGTTCATATGAAGTGTTGAGAATGATGTTCTTGCCCGCTGTTTTTACATGGGATTTGGGAATCGCAATGGGCTTGCGAAAGATTCCCTTCTTGACGAGGATTGATTCGTAGTCGTTGCCTGTGTGTCTTCTTACCACATCCTTTACCTTGCCTATCTGCCTTCCGTCTGCATCAAAAACAATCTTGCCACGCAGGAGAGTGACAGGTTCTATTGAGAGCATTACCGCATCGTCAGCAACAGAATGCACAAACTTGCTGTCGATAAAAAGGTTCTTTCCAATTAAAAGTCCTACAAAGACATGCCCGTGAAAAACAATGTCGCGCACTATGCCAACTTTTTCTCCTGATTTGGAAAGCACAACCTTTCTCAGATAATCCGTGGCTCTTAATGAGGAGCCGAGAGTATTGATTCTGTCAGAAATGAATTCAGGATAGTTCTTCTTGCTCTGGCGCGACATTCTTTCTCAATCATGAAAAAAAGAGTTTTTAAATCTTTGGGAAAGCGTTTGACTTTTGCTGAGCCGTTTAGAAGAGAGAGGAGTAGGAAAGGAGTATCAGAGAGTACTTTATCGCCTGTCCCAGAAGGAAGAACAGGTAGAACCTGGCGAGGTTGTATCTGAACACCCCCAGGATTGTTGTAAGCGCCTGGGATGGCAGCGGAAGAACGTTGAAGACAAAGACGGCAAGCGCGCCGTGCCTGTTTATGTAACCTTTTATTCTGTAAAACTTTCTCGGGGTTATTATCTTCTTGGAGAGTCCTGCCAGTTTAAGCCCGACGAAGTAATTCAGAGTGTATGAGAGCACGAAGCCGGAGATGTAAACGAAGAACAGGAGATAGGGGTTCAGGTCTGCTTTCAGGAACATGATGAACACCGCCTCTGTGGGAACAGTTATGAAAAAGAGTCCGCCAAAGAGCGAGGCAAAAAAAGCTCCTAAAAGAGTTCTTCCGGATATCTCGGCGATTACTTTTGAGGCCGCACTGTTGAGGAGAGAAACAAAGGGCAAGGATGAAGCATCAGCAAAAAGAAAGAAGTATAGGGTGAGGAGTAGCAGGAATAGAGCGGTAACAGAGGAAAGAAGAAGGGTCTGCCTCTTCTTTCTTGCGCCGTACTCAAAAGTTTCGTGGGGCAGAAATGCTGTCCTGCTTTGCAGTATTTGCATGGGTAAAACATTTCAGGGCTTATTAAAATAGTTTCTGTAAAAAAACGGAAAGAAACAAAAGAATGCCCCATTCGGGACAAAATCAAGCAGAGCTTGATAAGCCCCTCACAAACGCATTCTGCGAATGCCCCATTCGGGACAAAATCAAGCAGAGCTTGATAAGCCCCTCACAAACGCATTCTGCGAATGCCCCGTTCGGGATTTGAACCCGAGTCATCGCCTCGAGAGGGCGATATGATTGGCCGGACTACACCAACGGGGCGTAAGGGCA
>RFJB01000044.1 GCA_003695045.1 Candidatus Woesearchaeota archaeon
GCCCCTTGTCTTTGTGTTGCGCTACTGTGTCCAGTTTCTTATTAATTCTGGAAGTCATTAATAAATTTACTGCATTCAGAACTATAAGGAAGAGCACTATTGATGCATAGATTATCTCCCTTGTTCGCGTCTTGAATGCTGTAAACACTGTTATCAGGGGCGACGCTGATGCGCCGTCAACCTTTCGCGGGTCCAGACCTACGATGTAGAGGTCGGATACCACGTAATCGCCGCTTCCGTTGACGTAGTATGTCGCGTTCCATTCGTCCTGTCCGCCCGGAGATCCGTCATCAGGCGCCAAGGATGAATTCATGGGCGATTTCAGGCCGATGTCCCACTTATATGCGACTCCCGAGAACTCTCCGCTTACATTGGAAAGATTGTTGTAAGCAGGAGTGAAGTTGTATGCGACGAAGTTGCTCGGCACAAAGTCGTAGACAGTCACTGTCATATTCTCAGGTGTCCATCCGTTCCCCTTGTTGTGAACCCAGATGTCAATGCGGTAGCTGGCATTTCCCATGTTGGTTATGTTCTTGTTTACCTCAAGCCAGTAGCCGTTTATGACATAGATGTATTTGATGTATATGTCCGTCCCTTCTCGCGTGTAGCTCTGGTTGACAATCTGGTTGTACTTGTTGGTTATTATCCAGAACGGCTTTATCCACACGATTGGCGGCGGGTATGCAGGAGCCGAGCCGTCGGTAAAGTTGAAGTACCACGGGTTTGACTCCCCGCCAGTCCACCTGTTGGAAAGGTTGAACTCCACGTTGGGAGTGTATGTTGTGTTAATGCCTGTGTATTCGTTGGGGTTAAGCGTGGTTGTTACCCAGAGCGAGACCTTCTCAAGCGTGAAGGTTATGTTCTCTTTCGCGCTTACGTATGGTATGGACTGCCATGTTACATTTCTGTTGAACTCGTTGTCGGCAGGCCTCACTATTCTTTTCGTGACGCTGAAGTTTATGTTTGCCCGCGCACGGACATCAATCAGAGTTATGTTAGACGCTGCGTAGTTCACAAGGTAAGTGAGGGTCTGCTTCACAGCAGGATAAGTTCCTGATGACGGCACGCTGTCCGGCGCCCTTACCTGATAGCTAATGTTGGCATTCTGGCCTGACGCGAGAGTGCCGCCTTTCGGAGTCCAGTACCAAATCCTTGTAGAGGAGTTGTCCACGTTTGCATAGTCGGTGCTTGAATCATTGGAGAGGTTGAGAAGCGTAAAGTTGAACACCTTTCCTCCCCATGTAATGTTGAGCGCTTCTATGGTTATGTTTATGTTCTGGACAGGCACGCCGATATCCACCACATTTGTAACGGTGTCATTTACATCGAAGCGGTGTCCTGCAAGAACCTTCCTGTTGAAAGTGTGGGTGTAGTTGGTGTCAATGTCAAGCGGAGGATTCACGTTTCCGCTTACGTTGTAAATGAATCGCGTGGATTCGCCGCCTCTCAGTTCGGGAATATGCAGAACGGCGTATTCGAATGCGGTGTCGTTTATCTTGAACTCGACATCAACAGGTATCTTGTTGTCCACATTTACTGTTCCGTTGACGTAAACCTGGGCAAACACTTCTCTGGGTTCGGGACCCCAGTTTGGAAGAGAGGTTATGTTAGTCCAGTTTATGAACACATTCACAGGTGTCGTTCCTGCGTTGGCAATGCTTACATTCCCTCCTGTCCTGTTTGTCAGCCGAATGGCGATTATGTCATACTGGCTGGACAGGTTGAAGAGCAGGTGGGTTGCGTTGACTTTGACGTAATCAGTTCTGCCGTCCTCGTCAAGGTCCTGCGTAGTGTGATTTGAAGGCGTGGAGCTGTTGAAGAACGGGCTCTGGTTGTTTATCGCCTGCCATGTCGAGTTTACCTCATTGTATTCTGCAACACTGGCGCTGCCGTAGTATCTTGTCTGATACCCGTCGCGGCCCCCGTCAAAGATTATGTCTGTGAGGAGGGTGTCAACATTCATGAACTTGAGGTCAATGTCAAAGATTGTTTCGGTGCCCGGGTTTGTAACGTTGATTTCGCCCCTGATGAGGAGGTAAGTTACGTTCTCTGTGAGCCAGAAGTTCTCGGCAAAGGTCACATTCTGGTAAACCACTTCAGAAATCGTGACATTCACGTGAGTGTTGGCGGCTAATGCTGATGACGCAAGCACAAACAAAAGCACTGGAAACAAAATCTTTTTCTGAATTGACCTCATTGTTAGTCCCCTCATCCGCTAAAGCATTGACAGACCCACCGTCGCGCAACAGGCCGTGCCGGCCCTTCTTGCGTTACCGATTGTTGTTTCAAACATGACATGCAAAGGCATGCTACGATGTTCCATATTCCATATTAGAGTATACTAAAAGCACAACTGGTTACAGATATATTTAAACATTTCGTTTTAATGGTAAAAACAGAAGAATCAAACAAAAATCAGAACTCTTCAAAATCATCAATCTGGTTGAGATAGCCCTTCTTTTTTAGGTAATCCACCTGAGTGGGCCTGTATTTGAAGATTACATCACCCTTCTCGTCGCCGCCAAGCTCCCATGGCTCTATAAGCAGGACGTCGCCCTGCCTGACCCATAACCTTCGTTTGAGGCGTCCGGGAATCCTGCAAATTCGTGTTTTGCCGTCAAGGCACCTTACCCTGACTCTGCTGCCGCCCAGACGCTCTTCAAGAATTCCCAGCGTCTGGTTTCCCCGCGGAAGTCGAACCCTGCGGATTTCCATCTCCACTCTTTCCTGTTCCGCCTGGGCTTCTTTTTTCTTGCTCATAGAAAGGGCGCAACCAAAGTGCGTTTATAAAGTTTGCGATTTGACCAGGCAGGATTCCTGCGAAGCGTTCCGGAAATAACCGCTGAGAGCCCCAAAGTTCGAGCAAAGCACTTTACCACTTAAGAATAAAAAAGCTTATATAGCAGTTTTGCAGGAAATAAAAGCATGAAGGACAAGAAGTACGCATCCATTCTCCTTTTTATTGTGTTGAGCATTCTCGGAGTGCTTTATCTTGCATCGCCGCTCTCGCCGGAGTTCTTCCTGAAGGAGTCCGGGCTTATTGTCGTCCTGCTTATTGCTTCTGCAATAGTGCTGTATGGAATAAGCAGGGAAGTTGCAGGAGCGTATGCTGGAAGCAGCCTGCTTTTCTCTGTAATTCTTTTCAATCTTGTGTATCTGTATGTTGAAGGAAGCCGGGAGAACGCCTTCGGGTTCTCGCATTACTTTATGATTCTTCTCCTTGTAGGCATAGGAATCTTCGGGTTTTTCTTTTCCCTGGAAAGAGTCGGTTCTCTTGCCCGCGAAAGAAGGGCAAGGAAAGAACTCTCAAGGATTGCCGCCCAGCTCCGCGAGTTGAGAAGCAAGAGCGAGGTAATTGCCAGGGAGCTGAAAAGTTTGGAAGAAACCAGCCCTAAAGTGATAGTTGAAGAGATAAAAAGCAGCGAAAAGAAATCCCTCAGAAAGAGCGGAAACGCAGGGGCAAAAAGCACGGCAAAGGGGAAGGCAGAGAAGAAAGCGACAACAGCAAAGGCAGCAAAGGCGCGGTCGGGAAAATCAGGCAGAGGCAGAGCCGGAAAGTCGCAGTCCAAAGGGAAGAAGAAAAGCAAGCCGGCCAAGTCGGAAAAAAACGAATCAGGCAAAGCAAAGAAAAAGTAAAGCATGTCGGTTCCTTGAGTTCCTGAAGCTTCTCAATCCTTCTGAATTTTGGAGCTGTCTGAACGGTTTGCATAAGCCTCTCTGATTATGAAGAATAAGACCGAGAGTGTTAGGGCTGCATCTGCAATGTTGAAGGCAGGCCAGTATAATTCTTTCCAGTGGACGAGTATAAAATCGGTTACGCCCTGGAAAAGAAGCCGGTCTGCAAGGTTTCCCATTATTCCTCCGAGAAAGATTCCTGCAAGAAGTTTCTCTGAATCCCCAAGGGAAGGTATCATTGCGGAAACGCCTGCAAGAGCCAGTAAGGCGGCGATAGCCAGCAGAGTGTTTTGCCCTGTCAGAATGCTGAAGCCCGCTCCGGTGTTTGAGCGGTGGACAAGCGCCATGAATGGCAGATAGTCAACTCTTGCTCCGAGCGGCAGGGCACTTCGAACAAGCCATTTTGTAAGCTGGTCCAGAAAGAGTATTCCTCCGGCAGCCAAAAGCCAGGAGTAGTGAAGCGCAAAATCTTTCCACGGCAGAGAGCGGGAAGGGAGGGATTTTCCAGCATGCGTCATGCGAAGACGAAGAAAGCGCGCCTATAAAAGGGTTGTGTTAAAGACCAAGAAAAGACCAACAGGAATGCAAGCTGCCGTGAAGCGTTCTACCACCGGTATCTATTTCTTACCTGCTCGTTTTCAGCCATTCTCTCAAGGTTTGTCAGCCGCTGGTTTATTGATTCTATGGCTGCGCGCAGAGCGTCAAGCTTGCTGGAGATTATCTCGAATTCTTTGCTGGCCAGATAGCTGTCATCTCTCTGTGCTGAAGGGCCTTGATATGGAGCGTTGAAGCCGGGAGAAGCAAAGGAGGGTTGCGATTGCGCCGGCGGCGGGTTCCACGACGGGGACGGGTTCTGGCCAAAGGAGCCCCCTGAACTCTGAGAGGCATGCATGCCGGGAATGCCTGCCCCCTGCTGGGCAAACGGGTCTGCCGGTTGCGGGTGCTGGTTTGGGAACGGCTGTTGAGTGCCGCCGGACATATCAGAAGGCATTCCAAAGGGATCGCCTCCACCAGTTCCGAGGCCGAGGTCATCACCCTTTCCAGGAGTGGGAGAGCCGCCGAGAGGGTCTGAGCCGCTGTCAAGACCGCCTAATCCCAGGTCGTCTCCCAGGCCGAGGTCATCTCCTAGAGAA
>RFJB01000045.1 GCA_003695045.1 Candidatus Woesearchaeota archaeon
ACTCGGAGGACCTTGTGTCCTCCTTGGTGTTGCGTGTGGGCTGAGCGTAACCAGCCCGGCTGCTGCAACGCGGGGCTGTCTGACTTCTGCTTCAAGTGCATCTCTTGAAAACAGAAAAATGAGCCCGGGGGGATTCGAACCCCCGATCTACGGCTTAGAAGGCCGTCGCCTTATCCAGACTAGGCTACGGGCCCGGATGCGTGTGAGGACATGCAGAAACTTTATAAAAGTTTCTTTGGGACCTGAGAAATGCAGCGCCAGCGCACTCATTGCTTGCTGTTTACAAGTTCTCTCAGGCGTCTTATGAATTCAGGATAGTCATCCTTGGATACTACGACGCCGCACGCGTGCTCATGGCCTCCTCCGCGCGCTTCAAGCCCGCTTATTGCTTCTTCCAGAATTTCAGGAATGTTGCCTGCCCATCTCAGCGAAAGCTTGACGCTCCCGTTTCTCTCTCTGCCAATCACTATCATCTTGTCGGGATTCCTGTAGAACATTTCATTCGAAACTTCCTTGGTGAAGCTCCATTTGTCGTCAGAGTATAAATGCACTACAAGGCCATCCTGCGGTTTTTCATCCAGCGCTTCTTTCAGGAGCGCCTGGTATCTCTCATAAACCGGCTCAAACCTCTTTTTCAGAAGGGCAGCTTCCCTGCTTTTTCCCTCAAGCAGTTCCTCAGCACTTTTTATCTTCTTTAACAGCTCAATGCTGGACTTAACATCCTTCGTCTTTCCTTTCAGAAGGAATGAAAACATGTTTGTGAGAAAGCCAATCTTTGTAGTGAAAAGCGCATCTTCAGGCCTTTTGATGCCCGGAGGCAAAAGGTCGGGGTGCTCCTTTGAAAACTTCTCTGCCAGAGGCGGCAGCACCCAGTCGCCGACGCATCCAATCATCGCAATCCAGTCATCCTGCTCTACAATGTCATAGCAGACCTGGCTTGCAGGAATGTTGGCGTCCTCTTTATACCTGCGCGGATTATAGTACCTGACTTTTCTCCTTTCAAGGAGCTGGTGGTGGTCGATCCACACTACAGGAACCTTGGCTTTGTCAATGAAGTCCTGCTCCACAACCGCGATATCAACAATAATAACCTTATCCGGCTCGTGCTTGTCCACAAACCTCAGGAAATCTGTTGTGATAACCGGCGTCGTCTTTATGGGAACCCCGTGGCCGTCGCCTATGTACCGGTAAAGCAAAAGAAACGATGCGAGACCGTCAGGGTCGTCATGAAAAAATATGAGTGGCCTGTATGACTCATCAATATCCCTTCTTGCCTTTTCAATCTCGTTCTGGGGCATGCTTTTTTCGTTTTCCATGGGCTCCGCTCTTGAGAGTTTCTTTATAACTCTTGTGTTTTTCGGATTGCCGTGCAAAGATTTTTATTCATTCCTCGCCTCCCCAAATTCATGAAGGTTCCGCGCCATTACACCTGCAGGTATCTTATATCTCACGGAAGGGAATACTGCACAGGAAAGTGCCCCATCTGTGCAAAGGCAAAATCCTTAATGAAAATAAAATCCTCGCTCTCAAAAGAATCATTTGACGGTTCAGCACCCACTGTTTTTGTGGGCCGATTTGGATATCCCAAAGTAAGAATGGGAATCATGAGCCCGCCGGAGATAAGGGAAGATGCGTGGCTCATGGACGCTCCCCGCCAATGGTCTCGGGAAGCATACTCTGTGGAAAAAGTGGTTTCTTTAAGGTCCTCCCTCGTTAATTCAAGGTTTCTGGCAAGCACATCGCCTTCCGGAAGGATGGTTGAAACAGCACAGGAGGTTGCCATGGCGTTAAAGCCGACCGACATGGAGTTTGTTCTCGCAAAGAATCCTTCGTTCAGAATGTCCTTCTCTGCTTACACTCCTCCTTCAGGACCCCAGGCAGCCCTGAAAAAGGTTCGCCTTCAGTCAAATCCCAAAATTCCCCGAAAGGTCGAGAAAGCTTTTTATGACACTGACTTCAAGGCGTCAGATGCGCTTGTCACTCTTTTCAAATCCGGCTTTGATGAGAATTACCTCTCGCGGATACTCTCTGCAGGAACGCTTGGAGTCAAAGTGCAGAGGAAACTTGTGCCCACAAGATGGAGCATAACTGCAACCGATGATACAATAGCAAAATCTCTCATATCGCAGATAAGAACTTTTCAGGAAGGAGACTTCTGGTTCTGGTTCGGCGGCTACCTTGGAAACTACTTTATGATTCTTTCTTTCCCGGATGTGTGGAGCTACGAGCTCTTTGAACTCTTTGTGAGCAGCAAAATTCCGTCATCAGAGGTTCCGATTAACACTGACTATGAGAGTTTTCAGGGAAGAAAAGGATACGCGGAACAAACAGCCGGGGGATATTACGCGAGTCGTCTCGCTGTAGCTGAAAAACTTGTGCAGCTCAAAAGACAGTGCTCAGTGCTCGTCATCAGGTTCATAACAAACGAGTATACTGCTCCGCTTGGGGTGTGGGTTGTGCGTGAAGCATCAAGGAAGGCGCTTTCACACAAGCCGCTCATTTTCTCCTCTCAGGAGCTTCTTATTCAGTATGCTTCCTCAATATCAAAATCAAAGTTCGGCTTTGATCTGGATGTTGTTCTGCGCAGGAGCAGAATCCTGAGAGAATTAAGAACGCAGAGAAAACTTAAGGAGTTCATTTAGAGCC
>RFJB01000046.1 GCA_003695045.1 Candidatus Woesearchaeota archaeon
CCCAAACTTTTATAAAGGGGCACTTGCTCCCCTGCCAAAGCATTGACCAAACAATGCGAGCCCGAGTTCGAAAAGAGCGCTTTTAGGGTTCGGAAATGATTTCTCCGGACTCTTGCTTTGATGTTTTGAACTCGTGCTTCAAAGGGTTATTACGATGGCTGACGACTTCAAACACATTATCCGTGTCGCGAACACGGACTTGGACGGCTCAAAGCCGATATACCACGCTTTGACGAAGATTAAGGGAGTCAGTGTTATGTTTGCCAATATGCTCTGCAAGCTTGCGGGCATTGACATCCAGAAAAAGGCAGGAACACTCCTGGATGCAGAAGTAAACAAGCTCAACGAGATAATCAAAGACCCCGCAGCTCACGGAGCTCCGTCCTGGATGCTCAACCGGAGAAAGGACTACGAAACAGGACTTGACAAGCATCTTGTCCAGGCAGACCTTCAGTTTTCAAAAGAGAGCGATATAAGACGCCTCAAGAAGATAAAATCATACAGGGGCGTCAGGCACCAGGCAGGACTTCCGCTTAGGGGCCAGCGCACCAAATCAAACTTCAGAAAGAACAAAGGAAGGGGCTCGCTTGGAGTCCAGAGGAAAAAGAAGTAATAAAAGGTAACGAGAATGGGCGATCCAAGACATCTCAAGAAAAAATATTCAGGACCTACTCATCCATGGCAGGCAGACAGAATAGCTCTTGAGAAAGAGCTGGTAAAAGAGTACGGGCTTGTAAAGAAAAAAGAACTCTGGAAAGCCAACACGATACTCAAGAACTACAAAAAACAGGCAAAAGCAGCAATCGTCCTTACCACAGAGCAGGGAGACAAGGAACGAGAAGCCCTCATCAGGAAGCTTCAGAGATACGGGCTCATATCCGAAAATGCAGCGATGGACGACATCCTGGGCCTCAGCGTCAAAGCAGTGCTTGAAAGGAGGCTGCAAACCCTTGTCGTAAGGAAAGGGCTTGCAAGAACAATGAAGCAGGCAAGACAGCTGGTGCTTCACGGCCACATAACTGTGGGCGGCAGAAAAGTGACCGCGCCGTCTTACATGGTTCCTGTTGATGAGGAAAACACAATCTCATTCGCAAAAAACTCTCCTCTGGCTTCAGAGGATCATCCTGAAAGGGAGAAAATAGAAGGAAAGAACAAAGAGCAGGAAGCTTCAAGCGCTCCTGCTACCGAGGAGGCCTCTGCAGATAAGGAAGAATCCGAAGCAGAATCCTCCAAAGAATCAGAATCAAGCGAAAAAGACAATCAGTGAATTCAAAAATGAGCAGTCCAAGACAAAAGCGGGAAGGCATAAGGTGGGGCGTAGCCCACATCTACTCTTCATACAACGACACAATCATACACATAACAGACATAACCGGAACCGAAACAATCGCAATCTCTTCAGGAGGTCAGGTCGTAAAGTCCGACCGAATGGAAAGTTCACCTACTGCTGCAATGATAGCGGCAAAAAAGGCAGGAGAGATTGCACTTGAAAAGGGGATAAACGGAATCCATGTCAAGATAAAAGCTCCCGGCGGACACAACGGACCCCACAATCCCGGTCCCGGAGCGCAGGCAGCAATAAGAGCTCTCTCGCGAATGGGATTCAAAGTGGGCATCATTGAGGACGTGACTCCCGTGCCTCACGACGGCTGCCGAAAGAAAGGCGGACGAAGAGGAAGGAGGGTTTGAGATGAACATCAAACTGCTGGAACAGTCAAAAGACAAAATGAACGCATCCTTCCTGATAGAAAAGTCCACTCCCGCCTTTGTGAATGCCATAAGGAGAGCGGTGATATCCCTTGTTCCAGTCATGGCGATAGACGAGGTTGAGTTTTCCAAGAACAGCTCAGTGCTTTATGATGAAATGATTGCTCACCGCCTCGGGCTGATCCCTCTTACAACAGACCTCAAGTCGTACAACCTTCCCGAGAAATGCACTTGCAACGGAGAAGGGTGCGCGAAGTGCGAACTCAAATTATCGCTTTCGGTCTCTGCCCCCGAGAAAGGCGACGAAGGAGTTTGGGTTTACGCTTCCGACATGAAGTCAAAGGATCCGGCAGTAAAGCCGGTGTTTGACAAGATTCCAATAGTCAAGCTGATGCCGGGACAGGAGCTGGAGTTCGTCGCCACCGCACGGCTTGGCATAGGACTCACTCATGCCAAGTTCAGCCCTGCCCACGCTTACTATCACTACAAGCCCGAAGTCAAAGTTACAAAACAGGGCGAATCCAGAACAGACCTCAAGGACATTTGCCCACCCGGCGTGCTTGATGTCAAAGGAGGCAAGCTCGTCATAAACAAGGAATACGCTTTCGATCCCAAGCTCTTTGAGGCAGCGGTTGCCGTATCCGAAGGCGCACTTGAACTCAAGGAGTCCGACACGGACTTTGTCTTCCACATAGAGTCTTGGGGACAGCTTACTTGCAAGGAGATACTGGGAGCGGCCGTTGACTCCCTCAAATCCCTTACAAGCGAGTTTGTCAAATCGCTTTAGCCCGCATCAGGATTGAGATGCGGGGGTGCCGGAGTGGTCAAACGGGCTAGGTTGAGGGCCTAGTGGCTTAGTGCCTGCGCGGGTTCGAACCCCGTCCCCCGCATGATTCATATTCATGGCGTGCATGCAGGGCATGCATGCTTGTAGGAAAAATGGAGTATCCCGAACAGAACCAGAACCAGCCGTATGAAGTGCGGCCAGACCTGTTCAAAAACCTGCTTGTCTCGGTCGTCAAGGTCGTGCTTGCACTTGGATTAATAGCAGGCGTCGTCCTGTTTTTCCAAAAAATGGGAATACTCCAGGTCTTCGCTGACCTCCTTGCAGAGCTGGGAGGAATCACGGTCAGCATGGACTCGGTAATGCCCTGGCTGACGATAGCGCTGCTCATCGTCGCAGGACTGGTGCTTTTCAGCGCATACCTGAACGTGAGCGCGTTTTGGGTCGAGCTTCTGCCCGACCTTCTGCGCGTGCACTACAGAAAAGCACTGATAGCAGAAGACAGCAAGGACATACCCTACGCAAACATCGAGAGGGTGTCAGTGCAAAAACAGGGAGCGTTTGAAAGCATGCTGGGCACCAGCACGCTCAAACTTGAGCTGACCGGCATGGCAGAACAGGAATACCTCATTCCATATGTGAGCAACGCCGACGAGGTTGTTGCAAAAATCCAGTCGCTTGTTCAGCAGGCGAAGATGAAGCAATACTATCAGTATCAGGAGAATCAGAGAATAAACACAATAATGGACCAGTTTTGATGCAAAATGAAAAACGAATACCTCCAAAACCTGGTAAAAGAACTGAAAAAGGTTTCAGCTACTCAGAAGTCCAAAGTATGGCGGGCTGTTGCTGAAGAGCTTCAGAGGCCATCAAGGCAGATGAGAGTGGTTAACATATCCAAAATAAACAGGTACGCCAACGAAGGAGATACTGTTGTGGTGCCTGGAAAGGTTCTCGGAAGCGGAGAGCTCACGAAGAAAGTGACGGTTATTGCCTATCAGTTTTCCAAACAGGCGCAGGATAAAATATCGCAGTCAGGAAAACTTCTCAGCATTGAAGAAGCTCTCAAAAACGGAATTAAAAACAAGGGAATCAAAATAATCGGTTAGGGATGAATCATGATACTCATAGATGCCACAAACTCAATCGTTGGAAGGATAGCAACCTTCGCAGCCAAGAAAGCGTTTCTGGGAGAAGAGATTGCAATAGTAAACTGCGACAAAGCAGTTATTACCGGCAGTCCGGAAAGGGTTCTTGCTGACTGGAAAGAGAAATTCAGCAGGGGAACCCCCTCGCACGGACCATTCTACCACAGACAGCCCGACAGGATGCTCAGAAGAATAATCAGAGGCATGCTTCCCTATAAAAAACCAAGGGGCGCAGCCGCCTTCAAGAGGATAAAGTGCTACAGAAGCGTTCCTGAAGAGTTCTCGGGAAAGGAACTCCTGAAAGTTCCAGGTTCCGACGTTTCCAAAACAGGAAACCTCAAGTACATATCCTTGGAGAATCTTTCAAAACTTTTATAAGAACAACTGCCACACTCAGGGCATGCGAAAACAAACCTACATTGTTGGTTATTCTGCTTTTTACCTCCTCGCTCTTGTTTTCTTTCCCATATGGCTCTCTGTTCCCTCCACAGAG
>RFJB01000047.1 GCA_003695045.1 Candidatus Woesearchaeota archaeon
ATCAGGACCGCGCCAGCCGATTTCTTTCACAGGGCATTTCAGCACTTTTCCGCCGGCTGCTTTTGTCAGTGTCTGCATTCCGAGGCAAATGCCGAGATAAGGAATTCCCGCATCGAGCGTTTCCCTTATTCTTTTCAGCTCCTCCTTCATTTTGGGAGTTTCGTCATTCGCAGAGTCAGGACCTCCAAGAACGACAACTGCAGAGTATGCTTCAGGGCTGGGAAAAGAATCTCCCATGCTTAAATCGACAATCTTATAGGGAACTGAATGTGAAGTAAGAACATGCTCCAGCATGCCGGGTCCTTCTCTTGTTATGTTCTTCACAATCAGAACAGTCATGCAGAATAAAATAAAGAGTTTGTATAAATAGTTATCTGTGTGTAAATGGAAGAGAATGCAAACAGGAGCATAAAAGAGACAGCTCATAAACGAAGAATTATGAGGTTCGTGTAGCCCTGTTTTTTCTTTTCAACTATGCCGCGCTGCTCAAGGAGGGAGATTATCCTTGAAGTCTTCACTGTGCTCAGTCCTGCCAGAGTTGCGAGCTTCTTCTGTTCTATTTCCTTCCTTTCAAGGAGCAGCTTTACAACCTTCCTCTCATCAGCAGGAAGCACCGACAGAAGCTTCTCTAATTGCAGAGTGTTTATCTTTTCCTCAAATAGATACACGATTATCCCGCCAGTAATCAAAGACAGAATTGTTGTTCCATAGAGAAAAAGTGGATACTGAAGGTACGAGTGCCCCATATGAAGTGAATGATAAACGGAGAATATTGTTATTAGAGCTCCAAGAAGAAATATCATGGATGCTGATACTGCAAGTTTCTTTCCTGAAAGTTCCATTTTGACTGCCCTTCTCCAGAATAAAAAAAAGAAGTTAATAAATTTGTTCCCTACTTGTAGATTTCCGGGTGGTGGCTCTTGTGGAGTTCCCACGCAGCATCGCTCAGTCCTGCAGGCTTTTCCTCCGGGAAGTTTCCTGACATCATCCACCCGTGCATTGTCTGAAAGTCCTCCAATGAGATGTCGCCCTGCTTCACCAGCTCATGCATTGGACACTCGAAGTCCAGCTGCTCATGATACTTTTCGGCTGTCTTAAAGTCGCCTTGCATCATGGCTGAGTGCATCGCTTCAAAGTCGTCTGATGATGACACACTCTTGTGCAGGCTGTATATGCTGTAGTACGAGCCAGCACTCACAAGAACAACGCCGGCAAGCAGCATTGCGAACACGCCGATTACCAGAGTTTTGCTGTTTAATTCCATTTTTCGCACCTCCTGCGCACATCACGCGCAGTCATTTTTTTCATCATATGAAAGAGAGCAATAATCTTTCTGAAATGAAATCTTATGCCATTTCATAAACTGAAATCACACATAATCTTTTCTGAAATCAAATGCAGGGCAAAGAAAGATTTTTATACACACCCTGAAAAGCCGGCTTGCATGCCGTCAAGCAACAAGCTGATAAGGGTTGGAAAGTCAAAGATTCACGGAAAAGGCGTCTTTGCTGCCTGCGACATTCCCAAAGGAACGTGGATTATCCAGTACAAGGGCGAAAAGGTCTCCAAGAGGGAGGGCACGAGAAGAAGCAGGGAGCATGAAAAGCAGGGCTTTGTCTGGGTTTTCTCGCTGAACAGATGGTATGACATTGACGGCAGTGTCAACGGAAACGAGGCGCGCTTCATTAACCATTCCTGCAGCCCGAACTGCGAAGCGGTTAATTACAGGGACAAAGAGATATGGATTGTTGCCAGGCGGGACATTAAGAAGGGGGAAGAACTCACTTATGATTATGGTTTCTCAGAAGATGAATGCATGTGCCCGGTCTGCAGTTCTAAAAAGAGTTAGCGTTGTAATCAAAGCGAATGTATCTTCCCTTTCCGATGCGTATGTAATTCTCCTCGCCATCCCTAAGAAATTCATTGACATGGTCCGCCTGCTCTGGCTTTATCTTCTGCCCGTTTATCCTGACGGCTCCCTGCTTGAGCAGACGCTGAACCTGGGACTTGCTTACTGATGCCCCTTCGGCTATGAGCGAGACCAGATCCTTGTTCGGGTCGTATTCAATCTTCGGTATCTGCTCAAGGTCGACCTCGGGAATCTCCTTGTTCATGTATCTTTCCTTTGCCCTCGCGGCCGCTTCGGAACCGTAAATCTGGGAAACGACCGACTCTGCAAGAAGGTGATGTGCTGAGACAGGGTCGTACCTGCTTCCTGCTTTCAGGGGCTCGCCGGTGTCGGGGTCTATTGCCTGCTTGCCCGGCATGGTGCTTCTTTCCATAAGCAGATCTATTGTCTTCTGCGATTCATCGTCAGCTCCCTCTATGAGCACGGAATAACCCCCGTTCTCCTTTGCGAGCATGATGCTGTAGTTTATGTCCGGCTTGGCTGATGACAGGATGGCATCAAGGTCTTTCAGCGAGTAAACCATCGGCTTTGCGTTCTTGTAGTCCTCTGCTGTGAAGAGCGCTGTTTCAGAACCGTTCCCGAATGGAAGATTCTCTCCCTCTCTTTCTATAAGATGAATCAGGTCGTTTCTATCAAGAACGAACTCGTAGGGTTTTCCTGTTGTTTTCTCCTTGAACTCGGCAAGCTTCTGCAAACGGGAAATCATGAGCGGCAGCCCCACCACATAGTTCATCTTGTCAATGTATTCCTCATCAACGTCTGTGAGAAGGCGGAGATAGTCGGCAAGTATAACGTCATCCACTTTCATCAGTTTCCTGTACATCTGCTCCGGAGAGTCGGAAAGCGGAATATCGTTGGCAAGCGACTTGCTCATTTTTTCTATGCCGCGTATTCCCGGAAGGAGCTGGTTGAGAAGCCCGAGCTGCGGCTCCAGACCGAAGTACTTCTGAAGCTCCCTTCCCACTATGATGTTGTGCCTCTGGTCTGTTCCTCCGACCTCCATGTGTGCCCCGAGAAAAACAGAGTCCATGCCCTGCAGGAAAGGATATATGAGGCGCTGGAGCGAGATGTCTCTTCCCTCCTGGAGGATGTTCTGAAATTTCCTGTTTTCCTTTATGAGCTTCTTGTATCCGATGGACCTGAATAAGTATGTGAGGTCAGGCGCTCCAAGCCGTTCCCACCAGAACGAGTTGTCCACCACATTGAGCTTGTCCTTGTCCAGTATTTTGGTTGCGATGTCGTAGTAGTCCTTTGCATTCTGCTTTACCTGGTCCGGAGTGAGGGCTTTTCTCTCGCTGCCTTCTTTCTCCTCGCCGATTGTGGCGGTAAAGCCGCCTATCAGAAGAGTCACATAGTAGCCCTCGTCCTGCAGGGCCCTCAATTTTTTTAAGCTGACCGCGTGCCCGAGATGGATGTCCGGCGAGGTCGGGTCGATTCCGAATTTTATTATCGCCCTCTCTTCCTGGCCGTAGTGCCTGGCAAGCCAGTTTCTGATTCCGAGGGTTGATGTTTCTTCAGAGCCGCCTCTCAGGAGTTTGTTTGCAAGAGACACTATGTATTCTGAGTCCTGCATCTGCTTCTTTCCCTTGTCAACCACTTCTTTCCTGAAATCAGAGAATTCCTGATCTATGGCAATGCTCCTGTAGGTTTCGTAGAACTGCTCTGACAAGTCGTCAGGAACTTTCTCTGTTGCGCCGTGCTTTTTGAGCGCTTCCCTGTAAGCGTGCTTCAGCTTAATTCCCGTCTCGTCAGGAACTGAAACGTTCTGCTTTTGCTCCTGGCCGGTTTTCATTTCCTCAAAATACTTTGAAATTGCCTCTTCAAGGTCGGGCAGCCTGTTCTTATTGAAATCCTCCCTGAGTTTCTTTTCAGCAAGGGAATAAAGCTCCTGGCGGACATTCATGTCTTTCCATGAGGGCCCGCGTATTTGGTCAAACATTCCATAGTAGGTCATGAGAGCGTGCTTCTCATACGTCTCGTCAATTCTCGCATTCAGAACGGTCTGGAGATTTGCCAGGTGATTTATGTAATCGTCAATTCTCAGTTTCCTTTTGAGCGTGTCGTTAACTTTCGGGTCAAGGGTGAATGAGCCGGTCTGCAGTTCGACAGCAAGGGAAGGAAGAATCTCCGAAAGGTTCCTCCTGCCTTGCAGGGCTTCAGAAAGTTCTTGTTTGTATGACCTTGCTTTTTCCAAGGCATACTTTTTATTCTCCCTGCGCTCCTTAGAATCTTGGGAACCTTCTTCAAACGAAGGAAGGAATCTCTTTGCCAGGTCTTCATCGCTCCCGTCCAGAGCACGGGCCACTATGTCAAATGCCCTTGCTATGCCGTTCTCTGCGAAGAGGGAGTTGAGGTAGAGAAGGTTGGAAAGGAGGTAGTCCTGTTTTATAGAGCTTGAGATAGGTTCATCTCTTCCCTGTTCTTTGTTCAGTGAGTCCTCCAGTGTGGAAGATTGCATTGTGGCTCCTCTTTGGTTCTGTTTCAGATTGGTTTTGCGCCGTGCACTCCTTTGTGCTCTTCAGGAGGGAGCGTCGGCTGTTCTTGACCTGTGGGGGGCACAGAAAACTATATAAATATTTCGTTACTGAAGGGTGGCAATAAAGGAGACCACACAGAAGAAGAAACACCCCAAACAAAAGACGAAAGATTTAAAAAGAAAAACAAAAACCTTGCCACCACCAAGTGAATAAAACTCTCTGGAAAGAGGTTGTTAACATGTCAGGCGCGCAAAGCATAGAAAACCGGCTGAAAGAGTATTATGAAAGCGCAAAGAGCCCGTCTCAGAAGATGAGCGCCCTGAAAGAATACGATTTGGCGCGAAGAAAGCTGGAAAAAACAGGAAACGAACTGCCCGAAGAACTTCTCATAGAAGGCCACCAGCTCTTTCTTGACGGCCTGGTCGACTACTACATAAGCAATATCGCTCCAGGAAAGATTGAGGAAACCGCAGAACAAAGAATCCTGGCATGGAGCATTGGCAAACTTCTGGCTGACTACGACGCGGTGCTTAGAAACAGACGGGAACTGAAGAAAGTAAGGGAGATCTCCCCCGACATAGACAAAGAAGCAAAAGAAATGCACGAGCTGCAGGTTGAAGAAGCGCTGTTCAGGCCGGGAGAAAATGAAAAGGAGAAAGCGTATCTTATCCTGCCAAAGCTTCCCAACATAGGGCAGAGGAATATTGGAGGAGGGAAAATTGTGGAGCTTTCATGGCCAAACCCTGAATTTTTCGGGAAGAAAGTTTACGCGACCAAGCCGTATCACGAATCACCCATCAGGGACCTGAACAAAATAAAGAAACACCTCAGAATGATGGGGGCAGAGATTTACGACAAGAGCACCGACGAGTTCGGAGGTCCTGTAGACATCGTTCTTGTTCCAACGATGAACTCGGAGACAAAAAGAAAGTATTCAAAGTCGCAACTGGTGCCATATGAGAAATTTGCCCGAACAGTGGAGAACTATCTCCCGGAAGTTATTCCTGCAGGAATAAAAGGCAAGGTTAGAATGATGTGGGCGGTGCGCCCCCGCGAAACAGGACCGGACATTGCCACGGAGAATAAGAAGTTTTACAATCTACAATACGCCATGAACAAAACTTTTCTGCCTGAAATAAGAAATCTTGACCTTCCGAGAGGGGTTGAAACGCTCGTAAAACAAAACATCGAGTCCCTCATTAAGGACGTTGCCGATTTCTACATTCCGCACGGAAGCAACAGCGTGATATACAAACTCAGGCACAGTCGGCTTTAGAATTACAATTACATGTCCGTTGCGAGCCGCCTCGCTTTCGGAACATAATTGAACAACCTTCCCTGAGATGCTTTTCCGCAACCCAGAAAGTCCCCGCCGGACCTGACAATCTGAAATCCGGAG
>RFJB01000048.1 GCA_003695045.1 Candidatus Woesearchaeota archaeon
TGACATCTCCTTCAGGAAGCTTCTCAAGGTAAAAGGCATTGTCTTGATAGAACCCGTTTACAAGAATCCCTTTGAGCAGCTCAAACTTGGAAGAGGCACTGAACATCTTGCCGAAGCTCTGGCAGATTTCTTCAGCAGGCATGTTAGAAGCCACAGGTGCATAGAAACAGACATGAACCGGATTGGAAAGAACCGCCTCTCTTACATTATTTCCAGCTTTATTACCATGCCGCTGAGCATAGAGGTTGAATGCATAAGCAACATGTCAAAATACGACTGGAAAAAGGCGGTTAAGGAGATAAAAGTTCCCGTCAGGATTATCGCAGGAGAGAAGGATGAGTTTGCAAAGGTTGGTTCTCTTGGCGAGCTGATTGCAGGCCTTAAAAACTGCAGTTTGAAGATTGTCAGAAACGGCAGGCACACCATGATTGTTGAAGAAACCGGAAAGGTCGGCAAACTTGTGGAGGAAGCTGTGGAAGAGATTATCTCTTGAGATTCTTCTGTATCAACTGCATGACCTTTTTGCCGTCTGCTTTTCCTTTGAGCTGCGCCATTGCCTTTCCCATCAGCGCTCCTATTGGCGCACCCCTGTTCTCTTCCAGCACTTTTTGGACAATCCGTTCAACCTCTTCATCAGAGAGGAGAAAGTATTTGTCAAAAATGTATTTTCCGTTCTGAGCGTATTCTTCAAGAATTGGTATGATTGCATCCTTTGATATTTTTCCCTCATTAAGAACTGACAAAAGCTCTTTTGTTTCTTCCCAGCGAATATCTTTCTTGAACTTCCGCCTGACTTCCGTTAAGGAGGATGTTATCGTTGTAGCAATGATCTTCGGGTCAGCATTGGAAAACTCTTTGACCAAATCGTCAAAGGGTATGTCTTTTTTGACAAGCATCTTTGCCGTATCAGCAGGAATGCCGTAGTTTTTCTGCCACTCCTCCGCTTTTTCATCCAGAAGCTTGTGCTGTTTTATTGAACTTGTATCCGGTTTTATAGTTGGAACGTCCGTTTCGGGGTACATTCTGTCAGCCCCGGGCATCGGCCTCAGGAAGGATGTTGTAAAGTCCGGCTCTGCTTTCCTGACCTCTGAGGAAACCTTTTTCCCCTGGTTTATTATAGCCAACTGCCTTTTGATTTCATTTCTGATTACTTTCGGAATGCTCTTCAAGTCCTGAAAACCCTTTATTTCTATTCTTGCGCCGCCCTTTATTGAAAGATTGACATCCTGCCTGATTGTTCCTATTCCGCGCTTTACCTTGCCCGTGCTTCTCAGAATCATGCCTATCTTTGCCGCCGCCTCTTCCGCTTCTTCCGGAGATGTTATATCGGGGTCGGTTGCTATTTCTATAAGAGGGATTCCCAGGCGGGAGAGGTTGTAAATGTCGTATTCTTCCGTCCTCTTTATCACCTGGCATGCCTCTTCCTCGAGGCATACTGTTGGAATACCTATCTTTTTGCCTTGCACTTCAATCCAGCCATTAAGCCCTATGAGGGCTGTCCTCTGAAATCCGGAAGTGTTGGACCCGTCAACAACCGTCTTCCTCATGAATTGTATTTCGTCAACTATTTCGCAGTTGAGCATCTTGGCAACTTCGAGTGCTGTCTGAAGCGCTTCCTCGTTCACGCTGTGCGGCGGCTCTTCGTCAAGCTCGACAAGGCACGTGGTGTCATGGTAGCCGTGATATATGAAGTATTTGTCCTTTTTTGCCTCGTGTTCCGCGGCGGCATCTATCTTTCCCGTTTCTCCTGCAGACGCCCGCAGACGCCTGAGCGCCTGAAAGTGCGGCTTGTCTTTTCTGATTATGGAAGGGCAGCTGCAGAAGAGCTTTTTTCCTTCCAGCTGCTGGTGTATTTCTATGCCGCACCTGAATCCGAGTTTTTCATAATCAAATTCTTCCGCCATTTTAATTCTCAGTTGAGATACATGCTTTCTGTTAATCTGTCGCTTATTTCCCCTTTAAGGTTCTTCTCCATCAGCAGGGCTGCCTCCTCTTTTGAATAGTTTGAGAGAAGCCATGCAAGCTTGACAAATGCTGTTTCAGGAGTCATGTCTGAAAGGTGACCCAAAACTCCCATTTCTCTTAACTCTCTCTGCGGAGAGTAAACTGTGAGCGATACCCTCCCGTATATTGTCTGGGAAGCCATGAAGATTATGGTTCCGGAACTTATGAGTTCGAGGACTGCCTTCTTTATTTCCGCGTTTTCTCTGGAATGCTCGTCCATGTCGAAAGTTGGAATGTGCCCGAGTCCCGTCCCTTCAAGGATTAGTCCGTCAAATCCTTTGTATGCAAGAAACTGTTCCGCATACATGTTGGTGTGGCTCTTGATAATTCCTACTTTGATGTCGGGCTTGAAGGGTTTAAACTCAAGGGTTTTTCCCTTCTCTACGACGGGATAATCAGACATCTTTTCAATCTTGTTTTCCCTGAAATTTACGCGCGCATACGGAAGGGCATTTATCGGCCTGAATGCATCTCTCCGTGAAGTGTGCATCTTTCTGCACTTTGTTGCTGGAAGGACATGGCAGTAGTCGTCAGAGGTCGACTCATGCATTACGACCGCTACGCCGGCAAAATCCGATTTTGACGCAAAGTAAACTGCGTTTATCAGGTTTAGCGCGGCATCAGATGAGCCCCTGTCAGAGCTTCTCTGCGCGCCTACAAGAAGAACGGGAATTGAAAGATTTTGAAGTGCAAATTCCAGAGCTGCTGCCGTGTAGTGAAGAGTGTCTGTGCCGTGAGTTATAATGATTGCATCTGCTCCTTTTTTTGCTTCTTCCAGTATTGCCTCGCCAAGGATATTGTAGTGGCCGAAGCGCATCATTTCTGATTGTATGTTGGCAACCAGGCGCGATTCAATGTTGGCAAATGATTTTACCTCTGGAAACAAACCGACGAGTTCTTCAGGAGAGAACTGGGCTATGACCCCGCCTGTTGAGTAGTCCACCTTGCTTGCTATTGTGCCTCCCGTGTGAAGTATGTGAACAGAGGGCAGCCCTTTCTTTTTCTTGACAACTGACTTCTCGGGTTTGGAACTTTTTTCTTTTTTTGGCTCAACAATCTCAAGCGATTCTATTGAGGACTTGCTTATCCCTACATTGTAGCCGTTGTCAAGTTTAAGAAAGAGGGCGTCAGCAGGTGATGGAAGCACTATCCCTGTATGAGCCCCCAATCTGGATTTAACCTTGACTTTTGAATATTCAGGAACCTTTGAAACATCTATTTTCTGAGCCATGACGAACCAACTGTTATGCTATAAGAAAATAATTCGCATTTATAATAGTTTACAAATCAGAGGGGTCATCTATAAAGTCGCATGCTATTTTGAACTTTTTGGATATTAGGTCTTTAAGATTCAGGACGCCGAGAGTTTCAGTAGCGTAGTGCCCTGCAAAGACAACATTCATGCCGAGGTCCTTTGCTTCTCCGTAAGCAGGATGCTTCGCTTCTCCGGTAACGAGGACATCAACTCCTGTTCTGGCTGCCTCTTCGAGAGCGAATGAGCCGCTTCCGGAGACCACGGCTGCCGTCCTGACTTTTTCCTTTCCAAACGAAAAGACATTAATGTCAGCATCGAGTTTTGAGGAGAGTTTTAGAGCAAGAGATGTAAGGTATTCTGCTTTTGGAAAGCGCCCCTTCAGACCTATGGCCTGTCCGTTATAAGAACCGAATGCCGAGACATCCTTAAGACCAAGAAGTTTTGCAAGAGCAGCGTTGTTTCCAAGTCTGGGATGTGCATCCAGCGGGAGGTGTGAGGCGTAAAGCGAGATTCCGTTTTTTATCAGGGCTCTGATGCGTTTTCCGAGCACGCCTGTTATCGGCTTTTCTTTCCCCCATAAAAGTCCGTGATGAACTACAAGGAGCTGGCAGTTCCTTTTTGCTGCTTCGTTTATGACGTGCTCTGTGGCGTCAACAGCAAAGCAGACCTTCTTTACCTCCTCCGAGGATTCCACCTGAAGTCCGTTCAGCGAATAGTCGTCGAATTCTTCCGTCTTTAGCTGTTTGTCCAGGAATGAAACGATTTTGTGAAGATTCATTTGAATCACAGGACTTTTTTGAGTTCTTCCGCCAGTGTTCCGGAGAGGTCTATTCTGGAGTAGGGGGAAGGCACTGAATTGGTTGCCACAAGCCCCTTTATTCCCAGCTTCTTGAGTTTCTTGTCTGCATTGTCCGCCAGGATGGCGTGCACGCACATGCAGTATATTTTCTTTGCTCCGTGTTTTTTTGCTTCCTTGACTGTTTCCATCATGGTGTGCCCTGAGCTGATAATGTCGTCCACCAGAACAACAGAGCTGTTCTTAAAGTCGACGTCTTCTTTTATTTTTATTCTGACTGAACGCGAGTTGTATCTTTTCTTTTTCAGGATTATTGCGTGAGAATTGATGTATTTTGCAACCGTCTTTGCCCACTGGTATGATTCCTCGTCAGGCCCTATTATGACAGGGTTCTCAAGGTTCTTTTTGATGTAATCCGCAATTAATCGGTTGGCAGAGATGTGCTTTACCCTGGTCCTGAAAAGCCCTCTGAGGGATTTTACCCTGTGAAGGTGCGGGTCCACAGTGAGAATGAAATCAAATACGTGAAACATCTTCCCGAGGATTGCATTGGAAACGCACTCTCCGGGATGAAATCTTTTGTCCTGCCTCAGGTAGGGCATGTAAGGCGCTACAAGGAACACTTTTTTCGCTCCCAGATCCTTTGCTGTGTATGCTGCGAAAATAACCTCGACTATTTTGTCGTTGGGGTTTCTGAGCGACTCCACCAGAATGACTGTCTTGCCATCAACTTTTTTCGGATATCTTATTCTGAACTCGCCGTCGGGAAAATGGTCAACGACGAGCGATGCATACTCAGAACGGAGATGCCTTGCAATCTTTCTCCCGAGGTCTTGAGCAGCATAGCCCCCTATGACGATTGTGTCCGACATTTTTGCAACTCCCGAAGCAGGATCAGGTATTAACCCAGATAACTGGGTCTGTTTTCCTGTATCTCGCGCGCCTTTGCTGTTCTGAATGTTTCTTCCAGCTTTTTGTATGCTTCTGCAATTTCCTCTGTTACAGACGGCCTGACTTTTTCAAGTGCCTTTTCGAAATGTTTCATTGTGACCTCTTTTGCGTTTATGTCTTCTCTGAGGGCGAGGATTGCCGCTTCCCTGCATACTGCTTCTATATCTGCTCCTGCATAGTTCTCTGTCTTCTTTGCAAGTTCATCAATGTCAACATTTTTTAGAGGCATGTTCTTTGTATGGACTTTGAATATCGACTTTCTCGCTTCAAGGTCGGGCACAGGAGCGAGGATTATTCTGTCAAACCTTCCTGGCCTGAGGAGAGCAGGGTCTATGATGTCCGGCCTGTTTGTTGCCGCTATGATGACTATGTCATGAAGGTCTTCAAGGCCGTCCATTTCAGTAAGAAGCTGGTTGACCACTCTCTCAGTCACTCTGTTGTCTCCTGAAAGCCCCCTCTTCGGAGCGATGCTGTCAATCTCGTCAAAGAATATAACAGTGGGGCTTGCCTGCCTCGCCTTGTCGAAAACCTCTCTGATTGCTTTCTCGCTTTCGCCGACCCATTTCGAAAGCAGTTCCGGTCCCTTGACCAGTATGAAGTTCGCATCCGACTCGTTTGCAACTGCCTTTGCAAGCATGGTCTTTCCGGTTCCGGGAGCTCCATAAAGCAGTATTCCCTTCGGAGGGTTCACCCCGAGATTGGAGAACGCCTGGGGGTGCTTGAGAGGCCACTCCACCGCCTCTTTCAATTCCTGTTTTACATCATCAAGTCCGCCGATGTCGTCCCACTTCACATCAGGCACTTCTATGAGCACTTCTCTCAGGGCGGACGGCCTCACAACCTTGAGCGCCTCCATGAAGTCGGACATTGTGATTTTGAGTTTGCTCAGGAATTCCTGCGAGATGGGTGCGTCGTCGTTGAGTTCTATTTCCGGCAGCGCTTTTCTGAGGCGCACCATTGCTGCTTCCTTGCTCAGCGCAGCGAGGTCCGCTCCCACGAATCCATGAGTTATTTCTGCAAGCTGTTTGAGGTCGACATTTTTGGAAAGCGGCATGCTTCGCGTGTGGATTTTGAGGATGTTCAGCCGGCCCTCAAGGTTTGGAACGCCTATCTCGAGCTCCCTGTCGAATCTGCCCGGTCTTCTCAAGGCAGGGTCAAGTGAATTGGGTATGTTGGTTGCTGCGATGACGACCACTTTGCCCCTGCTTTTCAGGCCGTCCATCAACGCGAGAAGCTGCGCGACAACCCTCCTTTCAACTTCTCCCTTTGATTCCTCTCTTTTGGAAGCAATAGCGTCGATTTCGTCTATGAATATTATGGAAGGTGCGTGTTCTTCTGCTTCTTCAAACTTCTTTCTCAGGTTTTCCTCGCTCTGGCCGTAATATTTGCTCATTATTTCCGGCCCGTTTATGAGTATAAAGTTTGAGTTTGTTTCATTGGCGACCGCCTTTGCCAGAAGGGTTTTTCCCGTTCCGGGAGGTCCGTGGAGCAGAACTCCCTTTGGCGGTTCTATCCCGAGTGTTTCAAAGAGTTCGGGATGCTTCAATGGTAATTCAACCATTTCGCGTATTTTCTTTATCTCTTCCTCCAGGCCTCCTATATCCTCGTAGGAAACTCCGATGGGTCCTTCCTCTTCGATTTCTCCTGACACTTCGGGGTTGAAATCTATCTTTGTGTTCTCGCTGATTATGACTGCGGAATCCTTCGGGTCAACTTTGGCAACAACGAACTTCAGGTCCTGAAAGCCAAATCCCAGGAGTTCCTCATTAAGGGTTGAGAAGATGTCTTTGAAGAGCGGATTGTCCGAGAACATGACGCGTCTCCGCATTGTCCCGCCCAGAGAGACGATGTCGCCTTTTCTGAGGGGCCTTCCGAGAAGTCCCTGCCTGAAAACTTCCGGAGATGCCTTGACAATGACATCCTTTGAAGCGGGGGTTATCATGACGTACTTCGCCTCTTTGACGAGCGCCTTTCTGACTTTTACCCTTTCTCCGATTCCGGTCTTGGCATTCCTCCTCATGAGGCCGTCCATTCTTATGATGTTCAGCCCGATATCTCCGGGGTATGCCCTGTCCACAATACCTACTGTTTTTCTCTCGCCTTCAATTTCCACGACATCTCCCGGTCGGACCCCTATCTGGTGCATCAGATTGGTGTCCATTCGGACTATGCCCTTGTTCACATCGTCCTGTATTGCTTCAGCCACCTTTAATTCTACGAAATTTTCATCTTCGGCTTTCTTTCCGGAATCCTTGGTAGGAACCATTCAAATACCCCCCGTTGACAAAAAAATATAAGGAGAAGTAACTGAGAAGAGATTCTCAGTTTTTATTTCTTGCTTTTCTTTGATGTCGGTTTCAACTCGACTTTTGGAAGCGGTATTGGTGGCGGCAGCCCCACGTCCCTGCTCATTACGAGGGCCTGAACGCTGCACCTGTTTAGTATTGTGCTCATTATCTCCTTGGCAACATCAGGCATGACCTTCTGCGACTTGTCCCATTCCTCGAGGACCTTGTTTACCTTGTCAGCGTCGTGAAGGAATATAAGGCGGCCGTTTATTACCACCGACCCGATGTCCGGCGTGTAGGTTGACTTGTATTCAAATCCGAATCGGATGCCTGCCTTTGTTGTGTCTCCGAAGTTGATGTCCGCCTTTTCTGCAGATGTTATGGAGACGCCGTTGGAGATTGAAATTTTTCCCCTTACTGGCTTTTTCGTCTGCGCTTGAAGATTCGTAAAACTGAAGCTTATAACAGCCATTCAAATCACCTCGGAGAGCCCAAACATAAAACCTTATTTAAAGCTTTTGATTGTCACTTCTCTGGAGGGGAACTGTGCCAACAGCGTTATAAAAGCGACATAGATTTATAAATAAAGCGTCATTTCCGCACCGTATCGGCTTAACAAATCAAGGGGATTAAAGTGGTTTATGTCAAGGATTTCATCTGGAAAAAGGGAATGACTGTCAGGGAGATGATGGACTCTTTTTCTACCCTGGGATACCAGAGCATTGAGCTTGCCAAAGCAGCGGATGTCGTTGTCAAGATGAAGAAGAATTCGGCAAAGATATTCCTGACTTTTACCTCCAACATGGTTACTTCCGGATTGAGGGGGTTCTTCGCTCAGCTTATCCGCCTCGGCATGGCTGATGTCATAGTGACTACCGCAGGCGGCCTTGAGGAGGACATAATGAAAGCCACAGGCGAGAGGTTTCAGATAGGCAAGTTTGAAAGCGACGATGTTGAACTTCACGAAAAGGGCATAAACAGGATTGGCAACATTTTCATAACGAATGAGAGTTACATGAACTTTGAGGACAGGATAAGGCCGATGCTTGACGAGATATACCAGAAAAAAAAGCGCTTGACAGTAAGCGAGCTTCTCCGCGAGATTGGGCTCATGATTGATGATGAGAACTCAATATTGAGCCAGGCCGCAAAGCATGATGTTCCCATTTTTTGCCCTGCAATCACCGACGGAGCCATAGGTTTTCACCTGTTCCTTTTCCAGCAGAGCCACCCTGATTTCATAATTGATGTTGTAAAGGATTTTGGAAACATCCTTTTATGCACCAGTCATGATGAAAGAAAGGGCGTGATTGCCCTGGGAGGAAGCGTTTCAAAGCA
>RFJB01000049.1 GCA_003695045.1 Candidatus Woesearchaeota archaeon
ATTTCTCAATCCTGATTCAGCAACATTCCAGTTCTTCAGCGCATGGGTAAACGATGCCCTCAGCAAGGCGCGCGGCGCAACTCTCCAAAAGGCAATACTGCAGGTCATAGCAAAGAACGGCTCATTGCGCCTCTCAGAGATAGCCAGGCAGATATACAGGCCCGCCCCTGTAACAAAGGCAATGCTTGAACGGCTCATGCTCACTGACATCATAGTAAAAGAGGACAACCAGTTCAGGTTTGCGTACAAACCGCTTGGAAGATGGTACAAAGCGGTAATCTCCTTTGACGAGCTTAAAGAAATCCCTGACAGCGAAGAAAAGCAGAAGGAGCTTGTAAGCATGCTGGAGGGAAGCAGAGAATGAATGGCGCAGAGAAACAGGCGGGACTTTTCAGGAGGATTGCTCTCAACGCGCTCTTCCTGGTAGCAGCCGCCCTGTCAAACTCGCAGAGCGTAGCCGCAGCAAGCAAGCTGTCCGAACTCTCAAACAATGAGTGGGTCAAGCTTGTTGCAAACACCGTGATGCTCGGAGCGATTCTCTTTGTGATTTACATATACTCGGTGCCCTCTGAAAAGGAGGATAAGACAAAGAGAGGAATGATAATACTCGCAGTCATAGGGCTTTGCGGAGCCCTTGCATATCAGTTCATGACGGATGTGTGGTTCTGGCAGGTTCCAATAGTGAAGGCGGTCTTCCACCTGAAAGTAATCACCAATCTCCTTGTAACTGCTGCATTCCTCTTCGCGGCATTCACATTAGCCCAGGCGCTCTCTGATGACTTCAAGAACCAGATGCAGCAGACGGCAAGCAAGTATGCGGCAATAGTGATAATTCTCATGCTGACTTTCAACGTTGCTCTCGGACCTTTCTTCCACAAAGGAAAAATAAAGGACTGGTCCGAGGTAGAGCCCGACTACAAGTATGTCTGGGAAAAGCCCGATGTAAAAAGCGCGTTAAGGTATCTGTTTGGCGACTCAAAATGCTTTGACGATGAAGGAAGGCAGTATTGCTACAGGGAAGAAGGAGCCGCAGAAGGCGACATAGAGGGCTACGGAATACTCAGGCCGCCATATATTGTGGTGTTCTTCCTCGGCCTTTTGCTTGCAATCTGGAGTTTCAAAACATTCAACCTCGTGACGGACATAAAGTGGCTTCAGTACATATTCGCATTTGTAATCTCTGCAGGCGTGGCGCACAGCGGACTCAGCTACAGGGGCTTTGCAAGAATAGCGCAGATAGTAACAGTAATCGTCGTCCACAAAAGCCTTAAAACATCCGACAGCGACATGAACAACGGTCTTGCATGGGGATTGTCGCTTGCGATAGTCGGAACCATCTTTCATTATGTTTTCCCGGACTACCAGTGGGCGCTGTTTGACTGGGTGTTCTCACTTGGCACCATTGCAGCATGGATTATACTCGTAGCAGGAGGGTCCATCATCGGCTTAATCATATTTGGCTGGATGAAGAAAGACGAGAAAAAGAAAGAGAGCAGATGGTGGCAGGACTTCAAAGTAAACGCAGGCAACTGGGTAAAGAAGCAGGTGCTTGTGAACAAGTGGCTGAAACCTGTGAAAGCAGTTGCCAACTTCTTTAATATGAACCTCAGAAGAGAAACTCCGGAGGGAGAGCTTAACTCCCTGTTCAGAGAGCTGAATGTTGAATTCATGGCTTTAATGGATTACATGCTGCGTTTGGAAGTTTTTGCGGGAAAACACAAAACTGTCTCCGAACTTCTTGATCAGGTCCGAGACGCTTACCGAACCATGGTGTCTCCAACCCACTCATTCCACTCCCTCTTCAGAGAGATAACGCTCTACAAGCACGGAGTCGGCTATAAGATAGATTCTGACGGAACAGTGTCCATCTCTCCAAAAAGGGTTATGGGAAGGGACTGCAATGGCAGAGCCAGAAATATTGCGGCACCAAAAGACGATGGCAGCGAGGATTACAAGATTTCGCAAGAAAAAGACACTCTTGGAGCGCTTGAAGGCCATTATTATCTTTACAGCGCATTCAAAGCGCTTAAGTCATATGTTGAACCAGTGAAGGTGGGCGAACCCAATCTGTCAATTCTGGACACGGAACATGAGCCCGCAGAACAGATGAAGAAACAGATAATCTCAGGCTTTGAGACGCCGTTCGAGAAAGCTCAGGACAACTACAAGAAACTTGTTACAAGCGACACAAACAGGATAAAGAGGTACGGGGCTCTCAACAAGATTTACGCAATCAGGAACATGGTTTTAGACCAGTACCTTATGCATGGAGCATACGCCCACACTTACATATTCGGGCATCCCGAAGCAGAAGTTGAACTTGTAGAAGCAAATAAAAGCGGGGGAAGTGTAGTTCCGGGAGAAGTTGTGTCTCCTGACAAGGCAAGAACTGGAAAATACAAACTCTCACCGGATCCGATGGTAAGGCCCGGAAAGGCAATCTCAAGAAGAAGCCGTCTGGGTTGGCTTGACGAAGGGTTGAGGATGCCTCATGAAGTCACCCCCGAAGGTTATGTTGTTGAAGACCTTAACAGTTTCAATGTTGAGGGCGGCAACGGATACTTTGGCTATATAAGAAAGATAAAACCGGAGGATATGGTGTGGGGCAATTTCACAGAGGTTATGAACTGGCTCAACCAGGAGTGGGAGGGCTTTCTGGATGACCTGAGAGACGGCAGGTACCACCCTCTCAGCAGAAAAGTTTCGGATTATGTAGAATGCCACAAGAAGAAGGATTTTGCCTACAAGACATTGAAAAGAAGCTCCGATACGCCTTCAAGGGAAAACCCTGCATTTGACAGAGAGGCATTGAAGAACCCCGGCGGTTTTGTTTACTGGGGCAGAAAGAAGTACTATGAAGAAGACCTGAAGAACATTAACAAAAACACAAACCCCTATCCTACCCTGACGACTATAGGAATGACGCAGTATCTCAAAGACCTTGTAATTGCGCAGTTGAAAAGCGAGAGAGAAGCGCTTGAGAGTTTGAGCAGGTGGGTGTACGACACAGGAGCCAAAGAGAGAGGATTGTTCACAAGAATGCCGACGGAGGCAGCTTCCGAATAAAGTAAAGGAGAGGAAGTAAGAAAATGAGAGTCAAAGAAAAGCAGAACAGGGTTGTGACGCAGGAGATGCTTGACAACCTTGAGAGAATAAACAGAGAATTGGCAAGGACTCTCCCGATAATCGCAGATGCAGCTCTCATTCCCGCAACTGACAAAGGCCGGCTGCTGCTTGACAAAGACCTCAGAGTTTGCAGAAGAATGAGGGATATCGCGGAGGACAAGAACCTTAAAGTTCATGAGAAGACTGAAATGCTGCACTCGTTTGCAGCGCGAATCCCGCCGGAAAACGCAGAACTGGCACAATTAAAAAACGCTGTGTTGAGAATCAAAGAGGATGCAAAACTCCAGCGGGAAGAGCTGTTTTTCCTGAAAGAAGAGTTGCTCTTGAATATAAGGGGCAAGTCAGAGCCGTTTTTCATCCACTTTCTCTCAGAGCCCGCGAGTGCTGCGGTTCAGGAAGCGCTAAAAAAAGGGCACATAGTAAATCCCGCCATTTTAAGGAATTTGACGCAAACCAACTGGTCGGGCAGAACAGTGTTTGACTACTTGAAGTTCCGCCTAGAGAATTATCGCGAGACAAAAATGCTCTCCGAGATAAAATACCTCCTGCATTTGGTGAGCAGAAGGGAGATTGCTTATCTTGAATCCCTGAAAACCCCTGAGAGCACCGCAACGTTCGTGGAAAATCAGGCAGGGTTTATTGACGGGCTTGTGGAAACGGTTCAAAAGAACAACATGACAAAAGATGTTGACTTCTTGAAAAAGCTGGCGGAAATAAAAGAGGAAGCAACAAAGGCAAAGCCCGACGCAATAAGAGTTTTTCAGGGGATGCTGAACTCTCTCGAAAAGCAAATTCCGACTCCCTCCTCTCCAGAGGAGATGTACGGCTTCCCCGACCTTGCCGAGAAGGCAGGGGAGATAAAGAAGATTCTCCAGCTCATTGTCAAAGAATACCGGAGCAAGGACACCCTGAAGATGCTTTCAAAGAACGAACATGTAAAACACCTTCTGAGATACCAAAAGGAGATAACATACCTTCTGGACATTCTCAGAATAATCCCGGGGAACCAGGAGTACATCCAATCGTTGAGGCCTGAACTCAGGAAGCTTGTGAAAGAAAGCAACCCCTCCGACTGGTCGCTTTTTGAGAGGTTCTATCATGACATCGACAAGAAGAAGTACGACACCAAGTTCATGAAGATGTTCGGAGACAGAAAGACCTATGATGTGTTCATTGAAACAAAAGAAAGATTCCACATGTGGCCTAAAAAGTGGGCGGAGGTCATATACAACAGGATAATCGCTCTTTCGGACCCGAGGGAGATTACCCGCGAAATTATTGCGGCAAGAGAAGAGATAAAGAAAGCCCTCCTGCTATCGCAAAGCCAGATAAGGAAGAATCTCCTCTCACTTGCATCTGCCCTGCAAAAAGTAGTGGATGATAAAATCAGGAAACTCGGAAAGGAATCCGAGAGTGCATTTGAAGAACTGGAAAAAACGGTGGAAAAAAGGATTGAAGAGTTAAGCTCTCCTGAGGAGAAGAAACTCAGGATTCTCTCCGGAATCATAAAGAATCACATTTCTGAGCGTATTGCGTACTGGGACAGAATAACTGAGGAGATGTCAAAAGCAAGAGACAACATCCAGAGAATGATGCAAAGTTACCAGAAGATGTATGATAACATGATGGGCATCATAAAGAACCCTGAAGCAATAACATACAGGATAACCAAGAAGAGTGAAGAAAAAATAAGGGTGCTTGGAGAGGTTTACCAGGCGATTAACTGGCTTGAGAAAGCCCAGCTGAACGGCACCCCTCACATTGACCACATAAGCTGGCTGAAGTCGGTGGTGCCGCGCCTTAACAGGGCTGATGATGCGCACCAGTTCCATGTGGGGGCTCAGGAACAGCTGAGAAAGGCATTCGGAGATAGGGGTTATGAAGTTTTCAACCAGTTATACATTCTCGGCTGGCAGGCGCTCAAGGAAGCCCACGCAATATGGACAACCCTGGAGAAGATAGGTGCTCACAAGGTTTTGCAGGAGCTTAAGAAGAGGAATGTCAGAATAAGTCAAGCTTTGGGAATTAAGGAAGAGAGTGAGAAGAGGAGTGTGAGCATAGAACCTCCCAGCAAAGAACCCGTAAAGGCAAAGTTAGCAGCTTAAAATGGCAGACGAGGACAAATCAGGAATATCAGGAATGGCTTCGGCATTTCTTGAGAGATTCAAGAATAAAGTAAAGAGAAGTGCCAACAAGGCAATCGGAAGAGATGTCTGGCACATTACAAAAGTCAGGGACGAGGAAACAATACTGGAGGAGGAGCTTCGGGAACATAAAAACAAGCTTGTGAACATGCTCAATTCCCTTAAAGAGATGGAAGAACTATACGAA
>RFJB01000007.1 GCA_003695045.1 Candidatus Woesearchaeota archaeon
CCTTGTCCAGCTGAACAAAGAAGCCAAGATAGTTGTGCTTTACAAGGAGCCCTCGCAGCCGGGAAAGTACAATGAATGCATCGCAAAGTATAATGTGACTCCTGAAACAGTCATCTTTTACCACGCGGACTGGTGCCCGCACTGCAAGAGGATGAAGCCCATAGTCCAGAAGCTTGAAGGCGAGGGCTACAAGTTCCTCTGGTCCGAAACCAGCAAGCAGGAAAACATGGATGTAATCAAGGACTGCTTTGCTGATGTTGTGGAAAGCGGAGTGCCGGAATTCATCTGCGCAAATTCGGGAGAACTCAAGGTCGGAGAGATGACCGAGGAGGCGCTGAGAGAATTTGCGGACAGGTGCGCAGGCAAATAAAAGAAAATTTTTTATTTTTGTTTTTTTACTATACGGGACGCTGCAGAGACAATAGTGATTTGCGTGAGTAATTCATGAGTGTTGGCAACGAAAGAGTTCAACTTCAGGAAAGAGTAATAAACTTAACCTATCACTTTGGAAGACCTCTTTCTCAGCTTCCGCTGGCGGACTTTGAAAACCTGCTTTATAATGAGCTTTCATCTCTCGAGAAACAGGACATGACCTATGAGGCAGGGCGCGGCCTGGAAACAATTCCCCATCTCCTTGACGTGGGTCGGCTTGTTGAATTCTACCTGACGCATTCCGACTTTCTTAAGCAGGACTATTTCAATAACTCGGAGTATTCTCCTTACGACTGGCAGCGAATGATACTTATAGGAGCATACCTTCACGATGTTGGAAAAAACCACCTTGACGCCCGCCTCCTCGGCAGGCGCGGAGACCTGAGCAGAGAGCAGCTTGAAGAAATAAAAACTCATGTGAACTCGAGCAGTCAGGAGCTTGAAACTCTCGGTCTTGAAGAGCCGATACAGAACATTGCGTTCTACCATCACGAGCGCGTTGACGGAAGCGGCTATCCTGACGGTCTTAAAGGCGACGAAATCCCCCGGGAAGTTCTGCCGGTCTCATTCTTTGACGCGCTGCACGCGATAGCAACTCGGAATTATTTCAGGAGAACCTCCAAACCCAAATCTGCCGGCGAAGCAGTAAAATACGCGACAAACCATCTCAGCAAACGATTTGATCAGGGCGTCGTTGAGTTTGTGAGGAGCTATGCCGGCAGCGAAGATGCGCCTCTCTATCAGATTCTGCAGGGCATGATGGACAACGCCAGAAACAGATAAGCTTCTTCTGCTTTGCGGTTTTCCTGTAAGGCGCGTTTAAACTCACGGCAGCCAGGTCTTGGGATTCTCAAGCTTCTGGGGCAGATAATCGCTTATCACGAAGTTCAATCCGTGTTTTGCCAGCGCCTGCTGTTCCGCCCTCTTCTTCAGAACAAGAAGGTCTTTCAATGCCTTCTGCCATTCCCTGTAATGCTGCACGAACGGGTCATTTTTGAGCCCGTCCTTCACTCTTTTGATGTCCACTTCAAGCAGGGGATGCGTCGGCAGTTTGTAGTCAACAATGTCCCTCGCGGTAATCCCGAAGAATTTTGCGTTGGGAACGCAGAAATACCTGTTGATGTGGGCGGCATTTCCGCTTCCAACCTTCAATGTCCTGTAAATGTTGAGCCATCCGTAAGGGTCTCCGTCAGTGAAGACATAAACGGGAAGGTTGTGCTCTTCAGACAGCTTTCTTATGAAACGGCGGCACGCCCTTGTAGGCACGCCTCCCAAACTGATGAGAATGCAGTTTGCCTTCTTCCAGTAATTGTGCTTAACAAGCCTCTGGAACATACCTGCTGTTTCAATCGCAAGTATAAACTCTGCTTTTGTTTCAAACTTGAGGTTCTCGACAGAGCTGGGCACAGAATACGCTCCGCTTCCGAACTTGGTGCAGTCAATCCTGATTTCCTTGCCCGTGTCGGGGTCGGTATCAATGACTATGAGCCGGCCTGCGACATCGCCGCCCTTCTCTTCAGGGATGAAGCCCAGCTGCTCCCTGTTAAGCCCGAACATCGCTTCGACGTCGTCCATGACAGCGTCGGATTCTGTCTGCTCCTTGAAGCGTGCGTCCGCCCAGTTCTTTGAAACATAATACGCCTCTCTCTTCGTTGCGATGTCATCGGTTTCAATAAGCTCCTTTGAGAGAGTCATCATTCTCAATGTCTGGGCAAAGGTCTTGATTGTTGAAGCAGTAAGAGTTCTCTGCTTGGTCTTTCCGAGAAGCTCGAAGTAGCCCTCCTTCTCGTCATACTTGACATTCGACAGAGACCTCAGCGGGCTGACAAGCACCGGCTGCTTCTTCTTCATGATTGAATTGTAGATGTTTCTTGCTGTTTCCTCAATCTTCTGAAGCGCGACACTCTTTCCGGCTTTTCTCGCTTTATCCACTTACATCACCGCATCTTTTTTCTTAACTTTTCTTTTCTTAACCAGGCATTATTTTATCAGGTGTTCTTTTGATGAAGCACTTTAACGAAGCATTTAATGAAGCATTATTTCAAGCGGCATCACTGGTCCTGTGCTTTTTGAGTCCCTGCCTCTTCCTCATTATCTGTCTGTTTTTCCGGCTCCTCCTTCCCGAATTTCGCCAGCTCTTCGTCATAATCTTTGTTCTTTGTCGGGTCAAAATCCAGTTTCTCAATCTTGCCGCGTTTCTTCTCAAGGATTTCCTTCAGGTTTTCCTCAATCCTGCTCTCGTCCACCGGTTTCAGTTTGAGGAGGTCCTTTAGTGCTTCTCCCACATGGGGAATGAATATCTCAATGTAGCTTCGCTTTTTGAGCTCGTCTTTCACTCTCTTCTTTTTCAAAACATAGCGGGCGAGATTCCTGCCGCACTCCTGGATTGCGAGCTTGACCTCCTTTATTATCTCCGGGTAATGCGCGATTGCCTCCTTTGCTTCGGAGGTGAACGGAACCCAGACAGATGCCATGTGAACTACAAGCACCACGGGCCCCTGAGGCATGTTTCCATTGCTCTGCTGCAATCCATAGCCGCGCCAGTTCGTTGAGGTAACTGCTTCTGTCACGGCGCATGCGCCCTGCTGATATAGAAGAGGGACTCTGTTGGCAAAGCGCAGGAGGCGCATGCTTCCATCGGCAGGAATCTCGCCCCCATACGCAATTGCAGCTTCAATCACAAAAGGATTGCCCCTGTAAACAGCAGGCGGTCTCGTTGTAGCATAATAAAATTCTGCATTAATCTCCTTCCTGATTCCCTTCTCCAGAAGTTCCGCAGTAATAGGGGAAATGCAGTCGGTGGGAGGAGCAACAAGCTTCGTCTTCTTGATGCCCTCCATAAGCTTTTCAACCTGAGCGTGACTCATGCTCTTCGGCTTAGTGTTTGGAAGCAGGGCGGCATTCTCGCAAATCTGCTTTGCTGTGCCAGGACCGACTCTTGAGAATTCTGTCGTGAGGAAGGACTGAAGGGTTCTCGCTTCAGTCGTCTGAAGCATCCTCATCAGTATGCCGAGCTCAACTCCGTAAGGGTGCGGCTTTATCTCCTTGGGCATGGCAGGAAGCTGATCGGTTGCCCTTGGAAATATGAACTGCTTGGACTTGGGGTCAGTGTATATGATTGTCACATGCGGGTTTATTATCGCGGTCTGCTTGATGTACTCATCAACGCTTTGAGAGCCCTTGTTATAACTGCCCTCAAGGTCAATCTCCACCCGAGTTCCATGCTCCTTGTGCCAGTTGACCTCAAGGTCTTTGAGAATTTTTGGCTGGTTCTTCTGCGTATCAATGAGAAGCTCGTAATGGTGCGCCGGCTTGGAAGGGCTTGTCCTTGAGGTAATCCTTGCCGGCTTGCCTGTCGTGAGCTGGCCGTACATTACGCTTGCCGAAATTCCGATTCCCTGCTGGCCCCTGCTCTGCTTCAATGAGTGAAACTTGCTTCCGTAGAGAAGCTTTGCGAAAATCTTTGGAATCTGGTCTTTGACAATGCCAGGCCCGTTGTCCTCCACAATCACCCTGAACCGGTCGTTTCCCATGTCAATAAGTTCAATGTTAATCTCAGGAAGAATTCCTGCTTCCTCGCACGCATCAAGGGAGTTGTCCACTGCTTCTTTGACAGTCGTCAAAAGGGCTTTCCTCTTGTTGTCAAAACCCAAAAGGTGCCTGTTCCGGCTGAAAAACTCCGCGACTCCAATCTCGCGCTGCTTCTTAGCCATCTCCTCTGCGGTAGAGCCGCGCAGAGAACTTCCCTTTCCCATGCCTCGGGATTTCTCCGCTGGTCTGGTTGTTCCTTTCACGGTCATCTCCTGCGAAACTCCACTCTCTCCAGTAAAAGAAGTAAGTTTTTGTTCCTTTTCACCCACCATTCTGCCATCCTCTTCTTAATGCTGTTTTTTTAGTGCTGATTTTCCGGTTTGTCTTCCCAGCCTTGCTTTTTTATCATATTCTTGCTTCTATTCTTCCTTATTGTCTTCGCTTATATCCTCTGAAGATTCATCTGCTGCATCGTGAAAGTTCTCAAAGCCCTCATCAAGCATCATCCTGCGAAGCTTCATCTGTTTCCTGAACTTCTCCAGCATGTGGTAAACGCTGGAGTGTTTGCTTCCCGTCAAGAGCGCGGTAATTGCTTTCCTTGCCTGGTAGACGCCGTCCATTTCCCCGATAATGCCGACCGTCTTACCGTAAACAGAAATATGCGTGTCAGTAAGCGATTCAATCGTGCGCCTGCTCTTCCCTTCGCTCCCGATTATCCTTCCCTTGACCCTCACAAGGTGGTTCTTGCCTCTCACAAAGTCAAGAAGGTTGATAAGCTCAAAAATGTAGTCCTGCTTCAGAAGAAGCATGGCAATCTCCGGATTAAAACCCCTTCCAATTGCCTGAACTATCTCCCTCGTCTGGAACAGAAGAATCGGGTCTTTTCCGGAAACTCTCACATCTCCGTCATGGCTGTCAATGTTTATCCTTGTCTTGGTTGCCTCTTCAATGGATTTCTTTGTTTCCCCATCCTTTCCTATCAGAACAGCAACCCTGTCCTTCGGAATCTTAATCTCGTAAGAATACTCGGTTCCCTGCCCTTCAGGACTCTTTTCGTCCTGAACATTTCCTGTTTCCTTTTCTTGATTATCAGCCATAAATTATCAACCTTTAAGCATAATTGGACTTGTTACCTGTTATGACACTCGCACTCATTACAGCACTAAAGCGTTTTACAATGTTATTACGTGCTCTCAACATTCATCCTTTTAATGATTTCTCCGATTTGATTATCGTTTCTTTCCGGACTCAAACCTTGGGACTTTGCTCCGCTTTTTAAATCTTTCCGGAACACAGGGTAAGGGCAGACTCAGGATTTCATCCGGAATATGTTTTCAGGAAGGAGTTGTTCTGAGGAAAGCTAATCTCTTTTAGCTGCTTCTGCTCAGGGCAAGCAGTTCTTTAAAGAGGGACTCCTCTTCCGGAACCTCAATGCCTGCTCTTGAAAAGAAAGAAACAACATTCCTGCAGTCCCTCAAAAGAAGCTCCTCAAACTGCGGGTCGTCAACAGTCGTTGACTGCGACATATCAATTATTACCGGAAGATTGTTGCGGACAAGGATGTTAAAAGCGGAAAGGTCGCCGTGAACCATTCCGTTCTTCGCAAGAATCCTCATCTGCTCAAGCACGCCTGAAAGCATCTTCTCCGCGCTTTCAGTGTCCAGATCAACGTCTTTGAGTTTTGGAGCCGGCTTGTATTTCAAGCTGTTATCCTGCTCCTCAACGCTTCCTATGAACTCTTCCAAGAGAACATTGCTTCTGAACGCAAACGGGGTGGGAACTCTGGCGCCCGCCATTCTCGCCTTTAAAAGGTTCCTGTACTCTCTCTGCGTCCAGGCAAATATGACCTTACGACGGTGGCCGGAGAGATAAGCATACCTCGGGTCGGTCCTGATGTACTGGTACATCTTGTTGAAATCGCAGGTCTCCAGACGGTATATTTTGACAATTCTTGGATTCTCGTCGTGCTTTCCTATGAAAACATTCGCCTCTTTGCCTATTGAAACAGGGCTTTCCAGCTCTTCAAAATGACCCTGCGAGACAAGTTTAGCCAGAACCTTCTCGGTAAACATATCAAAAACATCTTCATACGTCTTGAATTTTTCGCGCGTTATTCTTGCCATCCTGCATTTCCCCTGATTTCATGTCAGACGCGGGCTTTCCAGTGCTCTTTGGTGCTCTTTGCAAAGATAAATCTCTTTTTAATAGTTCTTCTTTCCATCTGTCAAAATCCAATCTGTCAAATGCCCTCAGAAAGGCATCTGCCCGCGCCTATATTAAAGCGAAACATTTTTAAAATCATTCTCCTTCTCCACTCTTACCGCCGAATAATATGCACATGGGTCCTTCCACGAGCTTAAACGGTCAGTTTAGCCGTGATTGGGAGACACTCGTGCATATTACAGCCCGACACGAGAGTACTCGTGGGAGCTTACGATAAAATCAAGCAATGAGCTCGGGAGTTAGTGTTTCGGGCAACAGAGCTCTTTTCGGGCTCAAAAAATCATTCAGGGCAAGCAAAGCCCTTCACGCTCACTAAATCACCATTTATTTGCTTTTTAGGAAGAAAAAACGGAAAATCGGCTTTTGTTGTCCGTTAAGCCGCAAATTTCCTTCCATCCGGATTGGGACCGTGGGACTTTGCTTGTTCTGAAAGAAGTGCAACGCTTGCATACTTGGGATGCGCTGCGTTGCGGCACTTATGCATAGTAAACCAAGATTACGCTCAAACCCTTCAAAACGAGAAAAAATCGTTGCAAAGGGCTGATTTGAATAAAAAACCACGAATCGCGAGGTTCAAGGTTCAAAAAGGAAAATAAAAATCAAAGAAAGGAAGAAAGGCCAACCTGGGTGCGAACACATGTTCACTTCGCTTTCAACACTTCACAATCCTCATTCAACAGAGCGCAGCCCTGCTGTTGAGAACGCTGCGCAGGGCGGATGAGTTGCTTAGCGAAGTCGGATAAAAACCGAATCAGCGTTCGTCAAACCTGATTCTGCATGTGTTCTGCACTTCTGGGGCGCCTTTTTGGAAGGAGGTTGACAGAAATGGCAAAGATAAGCCCCATATCAGCAAAATACATAGTTCACGCTACAATCAACATCGACGGCGTAGTAGACAGGCCCGATGTGATTGGTGCAATATTCGGACAGACAGAGGGACTTCTCGGCGCAGACCTTGAATTGAGGGAACTCCAGAGAAGCGGAAGGATAGGTAGGATAGAAGTTAATGTAGACACAAGTTCCGGAAAGACCAGCGGAACAATAGTCATTCCCTCCAGTTTGGACAAGGCAGAAACGTCAATCGTTGCTGCTGCTCTTGAAGTCATCCAGAGGATAGGGCCGTGCAACGCGCGAATAAAGGTTGACAGGATAGAGGATGTCAGAATCTCAAAGAGGAAGTTCGTTATTGAGAGAGCAAAGGAACTGCTAAAGAACCTCATGGACTCTGTTATGCCCGACAGCCAGGAGCTTGCCGACGAGGTAACCTACTCTGTCAGGGTAATGGAAGTTCAGGAATACGGCAACGAGCGGCTTCCTGCAGGTCCTGCCATTGATGAATCAGACGAGGTCATCGTGGTGGAAGGCAGGGCGGATGTTCTGAACCTGCTCAAGCACGGGTTTAAAAACGCAATAGCCCTTAACGGAACAAGCGTTCCCAAAACCATAATTGAGCTCTCCAAGAAGAAGGTCATAACCGCCTTTGTCGACGGAGACAGGGGAGGAAACCTCATTCTGAAAGAGCTGCTTCAGGTGGCAGACATTGACTACATAACAAGGGCTCCTGACGGCAAAGAGGTTGAAGAGATAACCAAGAAGGAAATACACAAGGCATTGAGAAGCAGAATAGCAGCAGAGCAGGTAAAGTTTGAAATACCCAACTCTTTGAGGGACAACAACACAGGTTCAAGCCAGCACAACTCCCAGCGCAACTCCAGGTACCAGAGTTCAAACCAGAGGCAGCAGAGAGGTCAGCAGTCAAAGGGAGGCAGCCAGCAGAGCCAGCAGCAGAGATACTCCCGGCAAAAGAAGGAAATGAGCCCGCAGGAAAAAAGCACTTTCAAACAGATGCTTGAAGACCTCATAGGCACGAGAGGGGCTTACATTCTTGACAGCAACCTCAACATCCTGGGGAAAGTCCCCATAACCGAGCTGGTAACCACCCTCAAAAGCCTTTCAAGCGGCGTCTACGCAGTCGTTTTTGACGGCTCAATAGATAAGACGCTCGTGCAGACCGCGGAAAAGATTGACGTCTCTTTCCTGGTCGGCATGGACTCAAAGGTAAAGCCGAACGAAACATCAATCGGTCTTATAACCGCTTCAGACCTCTAGAGCGGTTTTTGTCTTTTTGTTTTTTCCCTTTGTTTTATTCTTGTCTGCTCATCCTGTTTTTCTATCTGCTCTGCAAAAACTATTTAAAAGGGTATTCTGTGAATCCTAACCATGGGACTCTTCAAAGACATTCTCTCAGCAGACCAGACGCTCTTCAAGAATGAGGAGGCGCTGGAGTTTGAGTTTATCCCAAAGAATCTTCCCTACAGGGAAAACGAGCACCACTACATAGCCGACTCAATAAAGCCCCTGCTTGCAGGCAGGAACGGAAGGAACCTTTTTATTCATGGCGCTCCCGGAATCGGGAAGACAGCAGCCGTAAAATACGTCTTCCGCGAACTGGAATTTGAAACCGAAGATGTCATTCCCATATACGTGAACTGCTGGAAGCAGAACACCTCCTTCAAAATACTGAGCTACATATGCGAGGAGCTTGACTATCATCTCACGCACAACAAGAAAACAGAGGAACTGCTCAGGGTAATAAAAAAGCTTCTCAACAAGAAAGCGGCCGTCTTTGCCTTTGACGAAGTTGACAAGCTTGAAGACCAGGACTTTCTCTACCTCATACTTGAAGAAATATACAGGAAGTCGGTTTTTCTCATAACAAACTACAAGGACTGGGTGGTCCAGCTTGACGACAGGGTAAGGTCAAGAATGCTGTCGGAAATGCTCTATTTCAGGCCTTACAACAAAGAAGAGATGCTCGGAATCCTCAAGCAAAGGGCGGAACTCGCATTCTATCCTTATGTCTGGGAAGACGGCGCATTAAAGATGATCGCCGAAGAGGCAGCGCCTTCGTCAGATGTGAGAAAAGGGCTCTACCTGATGAAGTATGCAGGGCAGATTGCCGAATCCGAGTCGTCAAAGAAGATAACAAAAGAGCATGTCACAAAAGCACTTGCGAAGACCTCTGAATTCTCAATCAAAGCCAAGGAGGAACTTGATGACGAGTCAAGATTTGTGCTTGACATCATAAAAAGCAATTCAGGGAAGAAAATCGGAGAGTTATTCAAACTCTACCAGGAAGCAGGCGGCAAAGGGCAATACAAGACATTCCAGAGAAAAATAAAAAATCTGGCAATGAACAAGTTCGTTTCTGTAAGAAAAATAATTGGCGGCCCTCAGGGGTCGACAACGATAATCAAATACGGCCCCCCTGAGAAGAAACTCACGGAATTTGAGCAGGGCCAGTGAGAACTTTATACCCCTCCGGGAGGAGCCACTCGTATTTCTTCATCAGCCAGTCGGAAACAATCTCGGCTGCTTCCCTAATCTGCGGGTCGTTTGCTGTGTAGTCGGAAACTATCTCCAGTCCATCCTCTCTCGGAATAACACCAATTCGTGCACTGCTGCCCTTATCGTCATTTATCAAAGCCAGATACGGCAGAACAACAGAATCCGATCCCAGACGGTATATTGCAGGACCGATGACTGCCCTTGTAACAGGAGGGACGGACGCCTTGTACAATGAATACGCAGCGCTGTCGAGAACATTCTCCAGAGAACTCCCTGCAGATTTCCACAGATTCCCAAATCCTGCGGGAACCTGCTTTTCAACAACCACGGGTTTTCCTGCTGTGACTTCCATAACGGGGGCGGATAGTGTGTTGTTTAAATTGTTTTCGGTCCGCTCAAGAGGCATTGGTCATTTGCTCTCTGGCTTCTCTCAGGTTGTCAGGAGCGCTTTTGGGCGGTTTCACGACCCTGTCCGGTGTCAGAATTCCACTGGTCAAACACCCAGGCGGCATTTTTAAGCTCGTTCAGTCATATTCTCTGTGTTCCAAACGAGGTGATTCACATGAACGATGCCGCCATTGACCTGAGCAATGAAACGATAAGCAGGATTTTCTTTGAGCAGATACGAAGCATAACGCTCTCCAACGCCAGCAGGAGCCGCCTGAGGTGCCGCGAATGAACCCAAACAAACCATTTCCACGCTCCCAAAGCAGACCGGCCCTCAGGTTGTTTGCTCCTTCGCCCAGGGAGCTTTACGACCATGAAATAGAGCAAAATGATGCGTACACCGAGTCGGGAATTGACTCCCTTCTGGAAGACGACGAAATAGACAGCTTAGAGCACGGTTTCATGAGCGGATACCTGAGCGCTCTATAAACAGCGATCAGCCCATAGCAAAAAGAGGTGGTCCTGATGAAGAGAATCATCGCAAAAATCCTCGGTCTGAAAAAACCGTCAGCATACCTGTCCTATGAAGAGTATTCAAGGCGAATTCAGTTTCTGGACTTATACCACTTCCAGCAGTCCGTAAGGCGCGCCAACATTGGAAGAACAGCCCGCTCTTAAAAGAAACATTTTTAAAAGTCGCAGAATTCCAGCCGTTTATGAAAGTCATAACCAAAGAGGAACTGATGCTAAACAAGGACCTCTACTATTCAAAGATTCTTGAGGGCGCGACTCTTGTTTACCCTACTGACACAATATATGCCTTCGGCTGTTCAGCACTCAGCGAGAAGGCGGTCAAACGCGTAAGGGAGGCAAAGGAACGCCCCGAAAAGCCATTCTCGGTTATCGCGCCTTCCAAGGACTGGATAAGAAAGAACTGCGTTGTCGATGAAAAGGCAGAAGAGTGGCTTGACAAGCTGCCGGGACCCTACACTCTCATCCTGAAGCGAAAAAACATCGACTGCGTGGCTCCAAGCGTGAATCCCCTTGATGATACGCTCGGAATAAGAATGCCCGACCACTGGTTTATGGAAGTCGTTGCAGAACTTGGAATTCCCCTAATCACTCCGTCCGCAAACGTCTCAGGAAAAAATTTCATGACATCGCTTGATGACATGGACTCGCAGATAAAACAGCATGCAGACCTGATGGTTGATGTCGGACCCCTCACAGGAACTCCTTCAACCATAGTCAACCTTGCAGCCGGCGAGGAAAAAATAATCAGGCGCTCCTGAAGAGCCGAAGGGCTGGTTGAAATGCGAATTCTCGCTTCAGGCGATATTCACGGCGACATAAACCTCGCAAGAAAACTTGCGGACAAGGCAGACAGGGAGAACGCAGACCTTGTCATACTCTGCGGCGACCTCACTTACATGGAACAGTCCACAGAAGGAATCATAGGACCCTTCCTTGAAAAGAAAAAGAAAGTTCTTCTCATACCTGGAAATCACGAAACAGTAGCCACCGCCGACTTTTTGGCAGAACTTTACGGCGTAAAAAACATTCACGGCTACTCGGTAAGGTATGAGAATGCGGGAATCTTCGGATGCGGGGGAGCCAACATAGGGCTTCACAAACTGGAAGAAGACGAAATTTACTCATTGTTAAAACAGGGCTTTGAACGGATAAAATACCTGCCGAAAAAAATAATGGTAACGCATGTGCATCCCTCAAACTCAAAGATGGAGCGCTTTACCTCATTCTTCCCCGGAAGCAAAGGCGTAAGAAAGGCAATAGAAGAATTCAAGCCCGACATAGCCCTGTGCAGCCACGTTCACGAGGCAGAAGGAATAGAAGAACTCATAGGAAACACGCGCCTCGTAAATGTCGGCAAGAGCGGGAAGATAATTGATTTGTGATTATCCCTTCACAACAGCGACAGGCACAAGCTTCGCTATGATTCTTGCAATCCCCGCTTTCTCTGTAACTCTGACAACTTCCGAGACATCCTTGTATGCCTCGGGCGCTTCCTCAGAAATGCCTTTCAACGACGCGGCTTTTACCAGAATGCTTTTCTGCGCGAGGTCCTTCCTCACCTTCTCTGCAGGGTAATCCTTTTTAGCCCTGACCCTGCTCATGGTCCTCCCGGCGCCGTGGGCAGAACTCCCAAAAGTGTTCTTCATTGCGTCATCTGTCCCGACGAGAACATAGGAAGATGTCCCCATGCTGCCAGGAATCAGAACCGGCTGGCCGACATCCTTATACTTTTCAGGAATGCCCTCACTGCCCGGAGCAAAAGCCCTCGTGGCTCCCTTCCTGTGAACCCACACCCTTCTCTTCTCGCCGTCAATCTCGTGGGTTTCAAGCTTGGCAATGTTATGAGCAACGTCA
>RFJB01000050.1 GCA_003695045.1 Candidatus Woesearchaeota archaeon
GCCCAAAGAAGAAAAAAAGGTCGAAGAGCCCGTAAAAGCGGAGCAGAAGACCGAATGAGCATTTCTTTCCTTTTTTGATTTCTATTTTCTGCCTGAAGGACAGGCGTATTTCTCCGGAAATCCGCATCACTAGCGAATTAGCACAAAGATTTTTATTAGATTAAAACAGAAATGGCTCTGTGAAACAAGAACTTCGCAAATGCGTTAAATGCGGAAAGACCATAAAGAGCATTTCACCCATGCGCAAGTACTGCTACGACTGCCGGATTGAGATGCGAAAGGTGTGGTTTGAGAACTTCAAAAAGAAGAAGGCAGGCGAAAAGCAGGCGGGAAGTTCTTCACGCACAGCAAAAACAGGGCGCGAAAGCGGAAATAAAAAGAAAAAGTGAGCACTGCCCAGATTCCCATACGAGCCGACTTCTTGATCAATTAACTCAGGCAGGTTTCACAGCAATCGGGAAAGCGAATAAAGAACAAACATTTAAAGAAGAACGCAACACAGACAAGCATGAAAACGAGCCCCGCAATGATAGGAGTGATGGCTTGCGTCATAGTAATGCTTCTGATACTCAATTACTCTGAACAAAAGCAGCTTGAAGCAGCGCATAAGGAAATCAGGCAGCTCAGAGAAGAAAAAGCAGGCCTGGAAGAAGAACTCAAAGTCAAGCAGACCGAGATAAAAGCGCATATAGAAGAAATACAATACCTGAAAGAGAAACTTGCTGAATTCTCAGCGCAACTGAGAGAGCTGAACAATACAAAAACGGAACTGGAAAAAGACAAGGAAACACTTACAGAAGAAAAGACGCTTCTCAAAAGGAAATTATACGGCATACAGACAGATATCGAGAGGACAATATCTGAACTTGAGGAATACGAAGAAAAAATAGAAGAGTCAATGAGCTGGTTCAGGAAGAATGCAGAGCTTTCAAATTTTAAAGAGTGGACTGCAGTGCGCCAGCAGATAAAAGGGTGGTGCGTTGAAAGATTTGACGACAGGTGCGAGATACGGCTCTCGTGCCTTACCTTTGTTACGGACTATCTTGAAGAGTTCCAATACAAGCTCGACAGCGAAACAACCGGAAAGGCAGACAAGCTGCAGAACCTGAGCCAGATATACGCCAACGAGGGAGGGGACTGCGAGGACTACTCCCTGCTGGCGATAGCGGAAATAAACGAACTTGAGAAATACTGCAGGGACCGCCTCCTGGATGATGTGCGTTTCGTAGCGTATGTGAGAGAAGAGGGAAGCAGGCACTACGTTGAAGACACGAAGAGATACTACCTGCCCGATGCCAAGAGCTATTATCTGCCAAGCGAGAAAAAGAACAGGGCAATAGTGTGCGGAACATTCCCCGCAGGATACGACCCGAACAGCAAGACAAACATAGGAAAGGTAGGCCACTGCGTAATCGGATTCTCGGAGAACACCATAGAAAAAAGCAGCGATGTTCCTGCTTTCCTGAAGAGCGCGGTTCTTGTTGAGCCGCAAAACGGCCAGTATCTTGTTGACCTCTCGCGCGAGAGCATTTTCCAGATACCGGAAAACGGCGAGGAGAAAGAGGAATACAACCTTCGACTTGTAATCACTGAGAACGACCTCTACATGTATGACGAGTTCGACGGAGAGATGAGATGGCACGGCTACTCTGATTACATTGCGAAGATAGATGAACTAAAAGCGGAACTGGAAGAACTCAGGCAGGCAGGGTGAAGCGCCGCCATTTCTCACGCGTGAAACAGACAAATTTAAAAGTCATAAAACCAACAGGAGAGAAAAATGAAGAAAAAGCCGGCAAAAACCAGGACGACAAAATGGAGCCAGCTGAGCATAGAGTGGAAAGTGCTCGTGGCAACATTCCTGGCTACAAGCGTGTTTCTTTTCATAGCTTCGCTGCAGATAGTGTCGCATGCAAGAACCTGCGAAACAAAGACCTGCGTTCTGGAAGACATAACAACCTTCACGATGACGAGCTTTTTTGTGCTCTGCATAGACGCACTGGTTCTTGCCGGATTCCTTGTCTTGTTCTACTGGAGGCGATACTCAGAGATAAAGAGTAAACACGCGAAAAGCGCCGCAACAAAGAAGAAGGGGCAGAAGAGAAGGCCAAAGAAAAAGCGGTAAAGGAAACACTTAAATAAAGAATAATGATTGCGACACGGCATGGCAAACAGAAAAGTTCCCTTTCCTCAGGAATTCTACGACAAACTCACATCGAGAGAGGAAATATTTCCCAGAATAATAGGACAGAAGAGAGTCAAAGAAGAGCTTAGGTCCGCTCTTCTGGCAGGAAGGCACGTGATTCTTGTAGGACCGCCGGGCATTGGAAAGACCACCCTTGCAAAGAGCGTGGCCGAAATACTGCCCGCAGAAGAACTCAACGACTGCCATTACCACTGCAGACCGGAAAAGCCGATATGCCCCGAATGCCTCGCAGGGAAGCACAAACCAAAACCAACACCCGGGGAAGAAAGGTTCATCAGGGTTCAGGGAAGCCCCGACCTGACAGCAGAAGACCTTCTGGGAGACATAGACCCGATAAAAGCCCTCAAGATGGGCCCTCTGAGTCCGGAAGCATTCACGCCCGGCAAGATATTCAAGGCAAACAACGGAATTCTCTTCTTTGACGAGATAAACAGATGCCCGGCAAAGCTCCAGAATGCATTACTGCAGGTTCTTGAAGAGAGGAAAGCAACAATAGCAAGCTATGACGTGGATTTTCCGGCAGAATTCATACTCATAGGGACCATGAACCCTGAGGACAACAGCACAGAACCCCTCTCGGATGTATTCATCGACAGATTTGACATAATAAGAATGGGCTACCCCGAAACCCTTGAAGAGGAAAAGGAAATAGTCAAACAAAACTCGGAAGCAATCTGCGAGTTCCCCGAAGAACTTCTTGAATTCACAATAGCGTTTGTCAGAAACCTCAGAGAAAACAAAGAGCTCGAGAAGCACCCCGGAGTAAGAGCCAGCATCGGCCTTTACGAGAGAGCGCAGGCAAACGCAAGAATCAGGGGAGGCGACAGGGTGCTGTTTGAAGATGTGAGAAAAGCGGTTGCTTCGGTGTTGTCGCACAGAATACGGCTGGCGCCCACACTGAAATACCTGAGAAGCCCTGAGGAATTCATAAGAAACAAGTTTGAAGAACATTCAGAGAACAACTCGGAGATACTCGAGAAATTCGGTGATGGCCCGTGACATCCAGCAGGGGGAAAGAAACGATAACAGCAGCATTTCCCACGAACTGAAATCTGATTCTGAGAATGTTGTGGAGAGCGGGCGCCTCATTGAAGAGATGACGGGAAAACTCGGGTTCACCGACGGCGACGAAGGCCTTATGCATTCTGTTATAGAGAACGACAAGAAGACAATAGAAGAAGGACTCGTCATAGCAGACGCCCTGAACAGAGGGGTGGGAAGCTTCACACCCGAACTAATGCTGAAGAATCTCGTCCAGAACTATCAGCAGGCAAAAAAGATATTCGGAGAGCGAATAATCAGATTCGCAACAGGATACTCTCCTGAGTATGTTGAAAGAAACATAAAGATACCTGAATTCCAGAGAGAGATAAAGAAGAACATAGAGGAAGCTGTGCAGCGTCTGAGAAAGAAAGAGCTGATAGAGAAAAAAGGGGTTATAAGCAAAAAGGGCGTGGAACTTGCAGGCATTGTAATGTATGTTGAGGAACTCAGCGAACTAAGAGGAAAGGGGATGTTCGGCAGGAGGGAAACAAAGAAAAGGGCAGTGCACGGCGACAGGGAAAACATCAGGGAATACCGGAAAGGAGACAGCTACAGGGACCTTGCAATAAGAGAAAGCGTCAAGATTGCGCTTCGGAGGGGGCACAACGAAATAATGCTGAAAGACCTTAAGGCATCCGAGAGAAAGCAGAGAGGAAAACAGGAGATTGTATATGCAATAGACGCATCAGGAAGCATGAAGGGAAGAAAGATAGAACTCGCGAAAAAAGCAGGCATGGCTCTCGCTTATTATGCCATCAACAACAACGACAGGGTGGGCATGCTTTCGTTCGGAACAGAGGTAAGCAACAAGTGGCCGCCAACCAAAGACATCGGGAGGATTATAAGAACATTGGCAGAGATAATACCCTCCCAGGAAACAGACATCGCCAAGGCAATAGAAGAAGCATCCGCCCTGTTCTCCCGCGGCGACCATACAAAGCACATAATTCTTCTGACAGACGCGGTCCCGACTGTGGGAAAAAACCCTGCAAATCAGGCGCTGGAAGCGGTTTCCGCCGCAAGAAGCAAGAACATCACGATATCCATAGTGGGCATCTCGCTGGACGAAGAGGCGCAGAAACTGGCAAGGAAGATGGCAGAAACCGGCAGGGGCCGGCTTTATGCAGTCAGGGAAGACGAGAAGCTTGACAGGGTAATACTGGAGGATTATTACCGCCTCGCCTGAACAAAAAAGAGCTTATTTTCTCCTGAGAACAGAAGCGATCTTCAGTTCTTTCCAGAATATTCTCATTGAACTCCATCTCCTTCTGATGTAGGAAGGGAAGAACATCAGCGGCGCAGAGAACCATATCTTAATCATCACCCTGAATCTGTTATGGACGCGGTAGCGCATCCTCGCGTCAAGTTCTTTGTAAATCCCGCTCCTGAAGACGAGGAAAGGATAAAACATCGCGAGAGACCCTATGAAAAACAGCGAGAGATTAATGTTGTTGAAAATGTATATAGACGCGAGAACAATGGACATTCCTATAAGGCGTCCGACCATGAAAAGGAACTCTCTTGCAAACATCACATCTTCAAGATTCTTACTCACGTCCACTGCGACAGCCATCATTAGCGGGGAAACCATTGCGCGGAAGAGATTGAAGAGTCCGACCAGCAGAACCCATGAGAATACAGAGTTTGAGAGGGAAGAGATGGCTGTGAATGCAGCCATCAAGAGAGCAAGAGGATAAAGAAACACGCTCCTGTTCTTATACTTGTCCGAAAGGCGGGACAGAATAAACGAGGCAAAAACACCCAACAGCCCGACATAGGAAAGAAAAGCACCATAACTAATAGCGCTCTTAAGATAAGACAATGTAACGACAGGCATCACCACATAGAAGGAAACCTGCCAGATGCCTTCAACAAGAATGGCGGGCCAAATTGAAGAAACGGAACCGAGCGATTTCGACAGGTCATAAGATATTTTCCTTCTCGGCACTTTTCTGAATGCCAGAACAGCGAGGAAAAGAAAAAAAGCGCTGACCATCAGAGAGGAGGAATAGCCAAGAGAAACGGTTAAAACCCCTGTAACAAGCGGAACAGCAACAGAAACAAGAGGGCTTATCGCGCTGTTCAAAGCAGAGGCAAAAGCGGTTCCTGAAACAGAGGAGAGCTCAAAATAACGGAGGTTGTAGGCAATCCAGAACAAACTCCAGAACAATCCGTATGCCACAGCAACAATCCACAACTGCCATTTCCAGAAAAAATGGAAGACAAGCACCAACATGGCAAACCTTATCAGCATGCCCTTGACGAGAACCCACCTGGTTTCCTCTTCCCGCACTAGAAGAAGCGAAAGCGTTGCAGAAAGAAAGACCAGAGCGTAGAACCACATAAAATCGTTTACCGAGAAACCAAGCGACAGGATGTAAACCGGAAAAAGAGACCAGCCGAAGCTGTGAGAGGCATGGTAAAACATCTGCCCCAGAAGAAGGGAGAGGAAATTCTTGTTTTTGAAATAGCGCGAAGGCATGCCGTTTAGGGCAAAGAACCGGTTAAAATAATTTTCCAAATGCCTGTGAGGCGGAAGAATTAAATAAGGAACGGGCACACCCCAGCTGCATGAAAGGTTTGTTTTTCGCGGACCTGCACAGCAGCATCGAGATTCTGGAAGAGATAGAAGAAAGGGTCAAAACAGAGAAATGCGAGTTCTTAGCGTGCGCAGGAGACATGACCACCTTTGAGAACAAGCTGGACACAGTCCTGTTCAAGATTAGCGAGATAGGGGTTCCTGCACTGATAATTCATGGAAATCACGAGAGCGAAGATAAGGTCCGGCTCTACTGCGACATGTTTCCGAATCTGGTATTCATACACAAAAAAGTCGCTGAAATAAACGGCATTATAATTGCGGGATACGGAGGTGGCGGATTCTCGGAAACAGACGGGGAATTCCGGAAGGCAGCCAAGGTGTTCAGGAAAAAGATGAAAAAAGGCAAAACAACAGTCCTCATGCTCCACGGACCTCCGCACGGAACCCTCCTTGACGAGCTTGACGGAAGCCACCACGGGAACAGGGATTTCACTAAGTTTATAAAAGAAGTCCAACCATCAATAGTAATCTGCGGCCATTTCCACGAAAACGCAGGCAAAGAAGACACGCTCGGAAAAAGCAGGATAATAAATCCGGGCCCGAGAGGAATAATACTTGACCTGTGATGCCTATGGAAGAAGAAAAAAAAGAGGAGCTTCTTGAGAAGGAAATACGCCAGGAAAGGCAGAACCTCAACGACGAGGCATACATAAACCTCCTCAGGTTTATGGGAGCAATGACAATCCTTACCGGAGTCGGGATACTTATAAACAACAGCATGCGCTTCTCGATTGCGGTCTACATCCTTTTTGCCGTCGGTCTGGGAATTGTTGGCGGCGCCGAACTCTGGGCGCACGACGACAAAAAAAACATTGAAAGGATAATTAAACTCAAACAGGAGATAGAAGAAGAAAACCAGGGGAATTTGTGATGAAAAAGGGCGTCCAAGAACTGCATGAGAAACTCAGAGGGAGCAGTATATTCAAGGAATGGAAAGACAAAAACAAGAATGCTTTTCTTGCGAATGTGTTCAGTTCTTTTGAGAAGGAGGACGATTATGATATTCACTTCGGATTTTACACCGAGAGTGACGACCTGCTGACGCCTTTCGTGATAGACGGAAAAGGAAATGTCACCCAAAGTAAGGCAGACAAGGTTTTCAGGCATCCCGAAAGCATTATAGAAGAAGTGGAGATTGACAGGGTGAAGATTGAGCCGCACGAAGCCCTGAAAAGTGCAAGAAACGACGTAAAAAGCAAGAAGCCCACTTTTAACGAAACAAAAGCGATAGGAATTCTGCAAAAAAAGAACAACACGCACCAGTGGAACATAACATTAGTCGGACAGAACATGGACATATTCAACATAAAGATTAACGCGGAAGACGGGAAGATAATATCTTCCAGCGAGGTAAAGCTTTTCGAGCAACTGAAGTAGAACCCTGGTTTCCTGTGGAAAACAGGGTTTGCGGCAAAACCGTTCTCAAGCAATGTTCTTTCTTAGATTTATCGTAATAGTTGTTTCATAGAGTATATGTTGCAAACCAGCATTGCTTAAATATAAGCTTCTTCAACAGAGAGGATATAGGGTGGGTAACACGTGCTGCGATGCCAGCAGCACCTGAAAACAGACGCGCAAGGAAAAACACGATGCGGACACCCAGCCCTAACGGCTGAAGACCGCAAAAAAACAGAGATTCCAGGGACTAAAGCATTACCCTTGAATCCATCCCAGAGTATGACCGGTGTCACCCCCACAAACCTTTTGACGCTAATTTTCTCTGGGATGGTTCCTTCTTTAACCAGGAACAGAGGCAGACAAAGATGCTCAAAGTAAAAGTTCAGAAGATAAGACCTGACGCAATCGTTCCCTACTACGCTCACAAAGGAGATTCAGGGGTTGATCTTTTCGCCAACGAAACAAAAGAAATAAAGCCGGGGGAGAGAACCCTTATTTCTACTGGAATAAAGATTGCCGTGCCGGAGGGCTACGAAGCACAGGTAAGGCCCAAATCGGGGCTTGCACTAAAGCACGGCATAACAGTTCTCAACACTCCCGGAACGGTGGATTCAGGATACCGCGGAGAAGTAGGAGTGATAGTCATAAATCTGGGAAACGAGAAATACCTCGTGGAGAAGGGCAAGAAGATTGCCCAGATGGTCTTCCAGAAAGTCGAAGAAGCGGAACTGGAAGAGGTAGAAGCACTGGACGAAACAAGCCGAAACGAAGGCGGATTTGGAAGCACTGGACTGGAACACAAAGAGGGAAAAGATTAATAAAAGGGGTGAGAGTATCGACATAAGCTACAACGCAATAAAGCACAACAAAACCCTGGCAGAGTTCATCCCTTCATCAAGCGAGGAGGATGATGAATGAGCCGGGCAAGAAGTGTTCCAAATGCTCGCATACCTGAAAGGCGCGTTTCCCTTAATCAATGACCCGCTCAGGCCAGATGCGAGCATATTGATATTCTTCTGCGGGTCCGACTTCAAGTTGAGGCACATCCCGCATTCCGAGTGCCTGGAATTCAAAGAGGAGTTCGTGAACGACATCAGGGATTTCAGGAGTTACATAGACATATTCGTGAAAAGCGGCAGATATGTCATAATCGGCGGCGGAGAACCGCTGCTTCAGAGAGCGCCGCTTGTTTATCTCGCCAGTTATGCAAAACAGCAGGGCGCCAAGCTGGAGATTGAAACAAACGGGTCCAGACCCGCCGTGCTCAAAAGCGTTCTCAAAAGCGGCCTTGCTGACAGGGTCACGCTCTTAATGCACGCTCCGCTGGTTCCGGAAAAATTCCAGAAAGTAACCCAGGCCGGCACTTTCTTTAAACCGGTGGACGAGATAATTTCAAACGTGAGAACAAGCATCAACATTTTGAAAGAACATGCCGAGCAGACAGAGGTCATCATAAGAACAACGGTCGTTCCCGCTTTGATGTACAAAAAAGAAGACCTGTTCGAAATTGCAGAGGAAATAAAAGACGTGCGCGCAGTATGGGAGCTTGTAAGGTACAGCCCGGAAGGAGTAACAGACAAACACTATGCAGGCATAAATCCGCCTTCAGAAGATTTTCTGAAAAGGTTAAAGGAGGAATGTATCAAGAAGCACCCGCAGCTGTTGATAACAACAAGCGACCCTAGAAGCCCATTTTCCACAGAAGACGCTTATGGAATGGATAATTGGAATTGAGATACACCACTTTAACAGCGTCGGATGACGTTTTCCGAAGCGGCTCTCCGGGAGGAGCGAGATAAGTCAGGGGAGAGAAATCCTCCCAGAGATTGTTCTGAAGAGCGTATTGTTCTATCAGGTGAAGTTTGTTTTCCTCCGTGACGATTAGACCCTGGTCAGCCATCTTTTGGTATTCGTCTTCGGAAATGCCGAGAAACCTGTTGGCAAGAATATGATCAAGAGAAATTTCGTTTGAACGGCCGTTTCCAAGATGGGACAAATCATCGCGAAAATAGTCGTTGTTCTCAAGAATCATCTTCACATACTGCTCATCGTTGCGCGTTACAAGGTGTGTCACCGAATGTTTCTGGTTTCGCTCGAACATGAGCCGGTCAATCGTTTCCAGATAAGAATCGCTTATGGAAAACCTGTCAGAAGCTGCCTTTTTTACAATTTCAACAGGCATGTCGTGGAGAGAGTGCCATACATAGGTAAGGTCCTTGGAGTTCACATATCGGGAGAGGTCCAGTGCAGACATAAACAGAGATTCGATATCAGCCGTTCGAAGGAAGAATGGAGCAGAGTGCCTGGCAAGAACAAAGATAGAATGCTGGTCCAGAAGGGCGTCATCAAGGTCTGTAAAGTAAACTGGATAATTCCGAGA
>RFJB01000051.1 GCA_003695045.1 Candidatus Woesearchaeota archaeon
GCAGAGCCGGAAACAATAGAATTCGGCGAAGGCATTCTTGTAAAGATTCTCAACATACAGATAAGATTCGGAGAAAGACCGCCGGAAGAAAGAACAGGAAGCGTGACTTTAGCCAACGCAAACCAGAACGGGGGAATCGGAGCAGGGCTCAAGATAAGCGCCCAGATTGAAATAGAAGCAGAGGCAAGCAACAAAATAACAGGAGCGGCAACCGCTGCTTCAGAAAGCGAAGAAAAAGACACAAAAGAGAACAAACCGGAAAGCGAAGAAAAGAAGGAAAAGCCATGGAAAACATGGATTCTGGCAGCCGCCCTTGTAACCCTTCTGGGAGCGAACGCAATCATGATTACAAGAAAAAAACCAACAGACAGGAAAGAGGAGCAACAGCAAAACCAGAATGCGGAACAACCAACGACAGAAGAAGCACAAGCCCCGGCACAAGCGCAACAAAAAACAACAGAAGACCCTGAAATAGAAGAAATAGAAAGGGAGATAGAACAGTTGAAGAGCATTTAAGGGCTAAAGTTTTATAAAGAGCAATGGATTTCTGCCGGAAGAGGCAAAAATGGACTACGAAAAGCTGCTTGAAAAGGCAAGGGAAGAACTGCCCGAATCAGTGTTCCAGAGAGAAAGGTTTGAAATACCAAAGGTGAGAGGCCACATTCAGGGAAACAAGACGGTAATAAGCAATTTCCAGCAGATAGCCGAGACACTCGGAAGGCCGGTGGAGCACCTTCTCAAGTTCATAACCAAAGAACTCGCAACCCCCGGAGAGATAAAGCCGAAGGCGGTAATTCTTGGAAGCAAGGTTGCGGCTTCAAAAATCAACGAAAAAATAAGACAGTATGCAAACAATTACGTCCTGTGCCCGGCGTGCAGCAAGCCCGACACAAAGATGGTGAAAGAAGGGCCGATAACATTCATAGTGTGCCAGGCGTGCGGGGCGAAAAACTCAATAAGGGCAAAAATATGAGAAAAATCATAGTCAAAAAGCACACCACGGACGACGGCAGAGTGCTTCTTGCGATGTGCGACGAGGACATTCTCGGAGAAACGTTTGAGGAAGGCGAAGCAGTGCTGGACCTGGCAAGCGACTTTTACAAGGGGGAAGCGGTTGAAGAGGAAGAGAGAAGCAGCATGGCAGAAGATGCTTATCTCATAAATGCTGCCGGAAAAGAGAGCGTGGGCTGGCTTATCGGAAAGGGCTTTGCAGAAGAAGAGAACATAATCACAATCCAGGGCGTTCCAAACATCCAGATACTCATAGAAAAATGAGAACCGTCCGAATTCTCATCTCGGGAAGAGTCCAGGGAGTTTTCTTCAGAAGATACATACAGCAGCACGCAAAAGAACTCGGAATAAAAGGGTACGTCAGAAACCTCCCAACAGGCAAGGTGGAGATAGTTGCGCAGGGCGAAAAAATAGAAGAGCTTCTAAGGCACGCCCACAGGGGACCGCCGCTCGCAAGGGTGGAAGATGTCAAGACAGAGGAAATAGACGAACCCGAGAAATTTGACGATTTCAGAATACTGCCGTAAGAGGACTAAAACCAGCTTCCAAGACCGGTCTGCTTTTCGGACTCCTTGCCGAACACTTCTTCAACACGCATCTTCAGCATTTCCAGCGTCTGCTTCAGATACGGAGGCAGGTCATACTTCTCGGCAAGGCTTATGCTCGGCTCAAGATACTTGACAACCGAGCCCTCTGAAACAGTGAAGATTATCTTTCCGCCGCAGTTCGTGCAAACACCCTTCAAAGGAGGCCTTCTGAATTTGGTGTTGCACTTTACGCAACGGAACTGCTGCTGGGAGAACTTTCTCAGGTTTCCCTTCGTGTCCTTGAGGAAATGCTTCTCGATGACAAGGCGCGCAACATCAACAGCATCAACAGCCCTTATCTTGTCGGCAAGAGCCATCTGTCCCTTGAGCTTCTCCTCCATGCTTGGAAGCGTCTTGTAAGCCGAGCATTTGACGCCAATGTTAATGCTGCTCACGGGATGTGTAAAGGAAATGCCTTCATACTGCTTGGGAGTGTGGAGCCGGTCTGCAAGCTGCTCAATCTTGACATCCCACGGCATCTTGTAACCGGAAGCAGCATCATAAAAGTCAAGGTAGTATTTGGAAACAACATCAAGGCCGAAAACCATGTCATCAACCTCTGCAGGAGTCAGAATGCTCGTGAGAACAAGGGGAGCATCCATGGTTCTGCCTCCTCTGCTATCAGGAAGGTACTGCCTGGAAAAGTTAAGCAGAGCATCCATAAGGAGAATCACGCAGTTTTCGTCTCCGTCGCAGTCGCGCCTGAGGGAAGCATGCCACAGGGGATGGGCAAAGCAGCCCATGGTTTCCGAGAAACCTATGATGCGGCCGATCATTCCTGCGGAGATGTGAGGGGCAAGGCCTATCACGAGGTGTCCTACAAGGTCCTCGCGGGATTTTATGTTATAGTATGGCTTAAGGCCGTAAAGATTTACGAGAAGGTCGTCAACAAAGGCAGCCACGCGCATTAGAACCTTGTCGGCACCCTCCTCCAAACTCTCAGGCGAAGCCGGAAGAACAACATCCTGCGGCTTCAGTTCGAGAACCTGGTCGGGGCTTGAAAGCGGCACTCCTTTGACATCATGGGTGTAGCCGAGTTCCCGAAGCTTCTCAACGCTCGTGCCGATTTCAGAAGGTTTGAAGTGAGTCATGGGAAGCTCGGTCATGTCGTAGCGCGTTGTTCCGTCCTTGTTGACATAAATATCGTGCATTGCGCGGAGAATGCCCTTGACAAGATGCTCGGGAATGTGGTCTTTGTTGCTTGTGCCGCGAACCCCCTTAATCAGGTCGGGATAAACCTTGAGAGAGAGCTTCTTAATGGCTGACTCAAAATAGTGGTTAAGGTCAATTGACATGTTCTTGTACCGGACGGGATTGTGGCTGCACGGCTTCTCAAGCGTGCCGCACTGCGAGCAGAAGTACAAGGGCTTGGTTCTTTTGCCGCACGATTCACAGACAGAATAAACTGTTTCCTTCTTGCAGGAAGAACAGAAAAAAACGCTGAAATCAGCAGTTACCTTCTTGGTTTCTATGGCGGCATTAAAGCTTCTTAAGCGGCCGCCCTCCTCACCGACAGGGAAGAGAACGTGCGGGCTGCCGGTAAGTTTCCTCATCTTTGCCTTTTCCGGGCGGCCCATCCTCGCGCCAATGAAAGTGCCTGCTTTGTCTCTTATTTTAATGGGAGAGAGTTTGTTGATTATGGAGAGAGTGTCGGAGTTGGAAATTTCGGACTCGGAAGAAGAGGTGGATTCAGAAGAAAGCAGCGATGAAAGACGCTGGGGAAGGGAAGACAGGTCTGAAGGAGAAAGCACGCCGAGAGAAACAAGAAGCGCTGACGAATGGTTTCGCTCGACAACGACAAACTCATTGCCGGCAACAACATGCGGCACCCCCAAAAGCTCAAGAACCCTTTTGGGAGCATCCTCAAGCGGAAGTATCAGCTTCTCAATCCTGCCCGAGCCGGACTCTGTTCTGCCCTTTGAAATCCACGATGAGAGAACCGAAAGCTGCTCCAAAGAAATGGTGGACCAGAAGTAAGTGTATTCGGGATGAAGGGGAATGTCAAGCTTCTGCGAGAGCGAAATCGCGAGAGAGGAAGGAACGTTCTCAAACAGGAAGTTTCTCAAGATGCGGTCAATCGTTTCCGGCGGGCAGCCAACGAGCTCCGCAATCTTCTCAACATCCAGAGAGCCGAAAAGAGAAACGGCTGCTTTCTCAAGCTCCTGAACCCACCACTCGGGACAATAGCCGGCAGGAACAAGCATATGGCCGTTTTCCGAAAAGTCGCCGTAATTAAACAGGATGTCGCCAAGAAAGAGGATTTCAACAACATCCTTTGAAAACTTCTTTGCCTCTTCAAGCGTCTTTACCTTCACAACAGAGCCGTCGGAAAGCTTCACAATGGGCGGCTCGATGCTGTCGCACAGGGTTATTGACGCGGCTTTGCCCGGCCTTTCCACTTTGAGCTGCGTGCCGGTAGCGATGAACTTGTCAAGAAGAACAGTTGTAACGGGATGAATGGACGCAGCCGAAAAGCCGCTCACGCGGGAGCGCCCGTAACGAAGGCGGAAACCGCCCGCGCGCATCGGATGAGTGAGAACAGGCCTGCCTGCAACAAGGTCCGCCACATAAGTGTAGTTGGGCTTAATCTTTTCAGACGAGGCAGTTTTTGAAGAAGACGCCTCGGCAGCCGCCTTCACCTCCTTCTGAATTCTGAGAAACTCCTCAAGGAAGGAATAGTCCATTCCGAAAAGGGGGCCGAGCTTTCGCATCCGCTTCCAGAGTTTGGGGGCTTTCAAGGCATACATTGAAAGCACAAGGCAGACGCCGCTCCGGATCCGGTTAGTGTCCACGCGGGGAAGGTCCTTGTAGTTGGAAACCTCAAACTTCTCCGTGGGGTCGCCGTCAATTTCAACAGGAATGTTGGCTGCTAGGAACTTGATTTCCTTCTCCGAGGGCTTGTATTGAAGATTGGTAACGCGCTCGTGATAGTCATACAGTTCGGTAACAAAGCGGTTCAGCTCGTTCTCGTCAGGGTCGTAAGGAGCATAACCCATCTTGAGGCGGACATAATCGGCAATAATGACCGCCTGCGCAGAAGCAGTGCCTCCGGCGCCGCGGACAGGACCGGCAAATTTCAAGGCAAGGTATTCTTTGCCGTCGCGCCGCTTCTTGATAACAAGTTCAACAAAGCCCTCAAGAGGAGCGGAAACAATGCCCACAGTGCAGTATGCAAATCCAGTTCTTATTCCAACCTCCATCGCTTCCTTTTTTGACGAGAACTTGCAGAACTTCTCCTTGGCGACCTCCTCCGCAATGATAAAGGCAACCTCCCACGCAAGAGACCCGTACTTTGCCTCAAGCTCCTGAATGCGCTTTGTCATTCCCGAGCCGATGAGCTGTGGAGCGACATCGCTTATGAGGCCTTCTACGCGTTCAGCCATGTTCTTCGCCAGGCGCACGTCAACCCTGTCCTCAGGGTCAAAGCCCAACTTCCTCGCCTTTGAGGCGACAGAGTAAGCCCTCTCCACTTCGTCAGAAATGAATCTGAAGTACTGCTTCATCTCGGGGCTTGATTCGGGAAATTCGTCAGCCATGATTAAAACCTCAGGATTTTTACCTCTCTCGTCTGAAGATTCACGATTGGAACCCTTGCGGGCTCAGGATGATGCCCGACCTTCCTCTGAAAGTCGGTGGTGCTCTGCCAGCAGCTTCCCGAAATAAGCGTCGTGCCTTTGTAGTTTGACACAGAGCACTTGTGAATGTGCCCGCTGACAAAAAAGTCGGGAACATGCTGAATCACAAGAGGGTCCATGTCGGGGTCGGGAATGTAAAGGGTGGAGCCCTGGGTGGGGGCAAGATGCCTCCTCTGGAGGAGGAAGCGCATCATGAGGTCCGCCCGGTCGTAGCCGCCCTGGGTTCTGATTGAATCAACATTGGCAATGAAGTAGTCAAAGCTGTAGCCGTGATACATGAGAACATTGAAGCCGGGGAAGGAAGGAGAGGAGTGAATTCTTACAACTGCAGGGTTTGAAACGAAAACCGCATTGGGAAGGTTTGAAAGGGCTTTGGAAAATCCGGTCCCGAGCTTCAACTGCGGCTCGGCAATTCTGCCGGCGTCGTGATTGCCCGGACATATAATCAGGGGAATGTGGGAGGGAATTCTTGAAAGGAGCTCCGCAGCCGACTCGTACTGCTTTTCAATGTCCGGAATCACAAGCTCGGATTCCTGGCCTGGATAGACGCCGACGCCGTCAACAATGTCGCCGGCTATGAAAACATACCTCACCTTGGAAGCAATTTCCCGCTGGGAAGGGCTTCCCGCGTTGCCGGAAATCCAGTCAAGAAAGCGGTTGAACTCGTCAGGAAGAAAATTGTTGGAGCCCACATGAATGTCCGAAAGGAATATTGCAAATGCCTCATCAGGGGAGCGCTTCTGCTCGGTCATTGCCGGAATATCAGGCCAGATTATGTTGGTTGCAAAAACAACCCTGTTTCCGTTGGCGCCGGCAACTCCTATAACCTCGTCAAGAACTATGTCGCGCGCCGCCTTGAAGAGTTCGGGCTTGGACTTGGAAACCACAACCTTGATTTCGCCTGTCGGGTCTTCAAGAGTCAGCATGAGATTCCCGTTTCTGGAGAGGGAAATGTCGCTGACAATCCCAATTATGGAAAGGTTCTCCCTGTCCTTCTTTGCGAGAACCCTCGCTATGGAAGTGACATTCTGAAGCTCCTGCCTCGAGGAAAGAAGGTGCTGGAGCGACTGGTAGCGCTTGTTGTAATAAAGCGAAAAGTCGCGAACCTCCCGCTTCGCAACGGTCTTGTCGTATGAAAAGACGACTTCAACAGAACCGGCAGGAGAAGGTTTCTCGGAGCCAGGTTTGAAAGAGGGTGAAGAATGCTGTTTGGAAGCGCCAGACTCACTGGAAGGAGCATTGTCTGACGGCTCCGGCTCCGATGCGAGAATGTTCAGAAAGCGGTTGTAAACCTCTGTGTCAGAGTTTTTTTCCGCGTTGACGCGGTGGTGCTCAAATTCAATCCAGTTGACATCAGCGGCATTCGGAGAAGATTCAACGATCTTTTTTATGTCAGAGGTAAGAACAGCAGCGGGAAGCGACTCAATCTTTGAAAGGAGAAGGGAGAGCTGCTCGTCGGAAAGGGAATTCAGTTCTTTGACAGCATCCGGACTTAACAGTATGTCATGCGACATGAATTTCTTTAACACCGATTTCAGTTTTGATTCCTGACTCTGTTCCAATTGGGCACCACTTTCGAAAAACAGATTATCTTATTGACAGGGATTCCTCAAGCATCTTTTTGACAACAGGAATTGAGGAGTCCGGAATTGACAGGATTATTTCGCGCGTCCTGCCGTAACGGCCTTTTGATATTATGCGCGCAGAGACCAAGCTGAGAGAGTCAAGTTCTGTTATCACATCTGAAACGCGCCTCTGGGTGAGGGGCCTGAGGCGGGACTTCTTGCAGATATCCTTGTAATAATTGTAGAGTTCGCCGGTAAAGATTATTTCTTTCTTCGGCTCCTTTATCTTAATAAGAACTGCGGAATAAAGAACCGCCTGAAACTGCTTCGGCTGGACATTCACTATGTCTATGATTCTGTCACGGTCAATCTTGTCCTCCGCCTTGTCAAGATGCTCCAGGTTTACTTTTTTGCTCCCCTCGCGCTCCGCAAGTTCGCCTGCGACGCGAAGGAGCTCCAGTGCCTTCCTGGCGTCGCCATGGTCGCGGGCAGCATAGGCAGCGCACTTTTCTATTACGCCCTCAGAGAGCACGCCCTCCTTGAAAGCCAGCTTGGCTCTGGATTTCAGGATTCCCTGAAGTTGAAGCGCATTATACGGAGGGAAAACTATTTCCTCTTCGCTCAACGAACTTTTAACGCGCGGATCAAGGTTTGTAACGAACTGCAAGTCGTTGGAAATGCCCACGATAGAAACCTGGCAGTGCTTCAGTTCCTCATTGATTCGCGTCAGGTTGTAGAGTATCTCATCGCCGGCTTTTTTGACAAGCTGGTCTATCTCGTCAAGGACAAAGATAACCACCTGCTTTGTGTCGATGCCCTCAAGAAAGCTTCTGTAAACCTCGTCAGTCGGCAGTCCGGTTGCGGGGATTGCCTTTCCGAATTCCCTTGCGAGATGCGCAATGAGCCGGTATTCTGTATCTGCAATCCCCTTAAGCTTGCAGTTGACATAAACAGTCCTGACAGGAAGCTCTGACTGAAGAGCCACCTTGGCAAGCCGCTCTGTGGTTTTTCTTGCAGAAAGCGTCTTTCCGCTGCCCGTCCTTCCATAAATGAAAAGGTTGGAAGGCCTTTCAAGACGAAGAGCCGGAGCGAGGATTAATGCAATCTCCTTAATCTGCTCTTCCCTATGAGGAACCTCCTCAGGCATGTAGGAGGCCTGTAACGCCCTCTTATTGACAAAGAGGGAGTCCTTCCTGAGAAAGGACTCAAAAAAGCCGGATAATGGTTCTTTTGGCATGCGCGTTCCAAACGAAACAGGGGTATAAATAGGTTCCTATACAGTGGAATATATTTCGGAAAGAAGATGAGGGAAAAAACAAACAACAAACAAACAGCATCAGAAGACAATGCAGAGATTACGGCCTGAACCAGCGGACCTCGTAGTAAGTAACTGAACTCTCGTCATCAACAATGCCAAGAAGAAGACGCTTCTTTGTGGAATGCGCCACGCGGTTTTTGGCTGCAAACTCGTGCCAGGTAAATGCCTGGCTTTCGTGGACAGGATAGACAATCCATCTCGCGTGGTCTTCTCCCGGCTTAACGCCCCTGTCATAAACGCGAAAGTCGGCTCCGAATTTGAGAGCTGTTTTTACAATGTAGCCCCTTTCGCGAAGATCTTTGTAGACAGCGTAGCGAACCCACAGGTTGGGGTTGTTCCTTCGCGCCTTTTTCAGAAATTTCTCAAAGGGAATTTCCTTTCCCTTTCCGTCAAGAACGATGAGGCGCTTCTTCTCAAGAAGGTAAAGGGCTTCCAGCATGGAAAGGTGGAAGGTTCCGTCCGTCAGGGGCTCGCCGAAACGGCTCTGGTTGTAAAGTTCTCTTGAAGCGTCAGAGCTCTGCAGTATTACCCTGTTGTCTATGAGGATTGCCTGAAGCGGTTTTTTCGGCATGGAAAGAAGGGGGAAGAGGGATTATTTATAGGTTGTGAGTGGAAAAGCAGGGAGAGAAAAGGGAAGAAGAAGGAAATATTTATTTTCAATATTGAAATAAATTGCTTTCGGGGCGAGCGCTTGCGGGAACGCCAGAGAGAACGTGAAAAGCACGCAAACAACATGCAAACAATTAATAAACGGAAACAAACACTCAGAAACAAAGAGGGACTGATAACAATGAAACTGACATTCCTTGGAACATCAGCAATGGTTCCCACAAAAGAGAGGAACCACTCAGCAGCATTCCTTGAAATAGAGCCGTACGGCATACTGGTGGACTGCGGCGAAGGCACGCAAAGGCAGTTGAACATAGCAAACATAAGGCCGACAAGGATAACCCACATACTTATCAGCCACTGGCACGGAGACCATGTTCTCGGGCTGCCCGGGCTTCTCCAGACACTGTCTGCAATGAACCCAGGACACAAGATAACAATAGCAGGACCCGGCGGAAGCAGAAAGCATTACGAGCACATGAAAAAAGCATTCGCTTTCGAGCCCGCGCTCGAAATCCAGATAGTGGAAGCCGAGCGAAACCCGGTAATCAAAACAGACAAGTTCAGTGTTGAGTTCTCAGAGCTGGAGCACAGCGTTAAAACAATAGGATACAGAGTAAAAACAAGAGACAGGCGAAGGATAAACACGCACAAAATCAAGGAGCTTGGACTGAAAGAAGGTCCGTGGCTGACAAGAATACAGGAAGGAAAAAGCGTTGAAGTAAACGGAAAAAAAATACGCGCGGACGATGTCAGTTATGTGGTTAAAGGCAAGGTTGTTTCCTTTGTAACAGACACCCTGATGTGCCCAGGATGCTACGAGCTTGCAAGAGACGCCGACGTTCTCGTGTGCGAATCATCATACCATTCCAAACAGGAAGAAAAGGCAAGGGAATACAAGCATCTCACAGCAGCGCAGGCAGCGCAGCTCGCAAGCCAGGAAAACGTCGGAAAACTCATACTAACCCACTTTTCCCAAAGGTACAAAACAGTTGAAGAAATACTTGAAGAAGCGAGAAGCATCTTCCCCGAAACAGAAGCTGCATTCGACTTCATGAATGTCAGGGTATAATGCAAAGCGGCACGCCGGCAAAACAAAACACATGGCAAAACCAAGGAAAGCGGAAACAGAAAGGAAAACAAAAACCAATAGAAGAAACGAAACAGAAAATGCCAAACAAGCATGAAGCGTGATTTACGAACCTGCCCCGCTCAGGAGCGGGCTGCCAGCTTTATATCCTCTTCCTTGACGGTCTTCCTGCCTGCATGCAACGCCAGCTTGACAGCACTGGCTCCTATCTCTTCCGCGATGTCCTCCATGACGTCGCGCAAGGCCTCCTTCGCGCCCTCTGAAACCCTGTCAGCGCCGGCCTTCTTAAGGATTTTTTCCATAGCGGCAAGCGGAATGACTCTTTTTGAAGCCATAAACAAACACCTCCACTCCGACAATCGTAAAACAACTATTTAAAGCTTTTCTAACTCAAAGAAGAGCGAAAAAGCCCCAACATGAAAAAAAGAGATAAAAAAGATAAAAACTGCAAACCAATATAAAACGCAATAAAACTAAAACACAATAAAAACAATTCCCAAGAACGGGTTGAATATAATGTCCCATAAAAGCAAAGGAACAAACGCCGAGAGAGAGCTCATACACCTTTTCTGGGCAGCGGGATGGGCAAGCATAAGGGTTGCCGGTTCGGGCTCCACAAAGTATCCTGCTCCGGATGTTCTCGCAGGAAACAACATAAGGCGGCTCGCCATAGAATGCAAATCGTCAAAGAAAGAGTATGTTTACCTTTACAAGGAAGAGGTTGGCCAGCTTGAAGAGTTCTGTAATGTCTTCGGAGCCGAACCGTGGATTGGAGTAAGATTTGACAAGCAGCAATGGTATTTTATACCCGCACAGGACCTGAGAGACACAGGAAAGCGTCTGAGAGCAGACCTTGAGCTGGTAAAGGAAAAAGGAGTCATATTTGACGAGTTAATCGGACTCAACTTGTAAAGAAGCCCTTTTTCTGGAAAAAGGAAGATAACAACCAATAAGAAGTGAAAAAAAGACGCAAAACAAAGCAAAAACTGTCAAAACCTTCTTATTGGGATTCAAAGGCCTGAAAGAGAAAAAAAAACAAAGATTTCTAAAACAAAAAGTTTTTAAAGAGTAAAATCTCAAAAAGAAGCCCCTCCGGGCGTTGGGAGTGAAACAATGAGATTAAGTAAGAAGCAGATAGAGGAAGTTATCTCAGAGGTGGCAGGAGAGGATGTTCTGCCGCTTGTCGAGGCGCTCAAAAACAAGAAGAACGTCTCAGAGTTCAAGCTAGCTGAAATGATAAACGCAGAGGTAAATGAGACGAGAAACATGCTGTACCGGCTTTACCATGCCAACCTTGTGACTTTCATCAGGAAAAAGGACAAAAAGCGCGGGTGGTATATTTACTATTGGACCTTCAACCCGAAAAGAGTCAAGTACCTGATGGTTGACCTGAAAAGGCAGCGCCTTGAAAAGCTCAAAGAACGGCTTGAGAGAGAGGAAGCGCACCATTTCTTCATGTGCCCGAACGTTTGCATGCGGCTTGACTTCGAGCAGGCCCTGAACTTTGAATTCAAATGCCCTGAATGCGGCACCCTGATGGAAGAGCAGGACAACAGAAGCACGATAGAAAACCTGAGAAGTGAAATAAAAAAATTAGAAGGAGAATTAAAAACATAATTACTTCTTCTTCTTTTTTCTGGAAGAGCCCTTTATACCGAGCTTGGACTCAATCTTCTTTTCCTCGTTTTCAATCATAAGCTCTTCCTTCATGATTCTGGTAGCTATCCTTTCTATGTTAAGGTCAATTCTCGAGATCCTCCTTTCCAAAAGGACCAAAACCCTCAAACTATAGACGATAGCCGCCAAAGTCCCGATAATTATCGACAGAATAACAACGTCAAGTCCCATTTCAACAACCTCCTTTTTTTGAAGCCAAAAACATAATCACTCCTTCTTAACAGGAATTCAGAGTCAAATCTAAAAAATGGAAGATGTAATATAAAAAGCTTTCTTTTAAAGAAAAGCAGAACAAAAGGAAAAAACAAAACTTAGTTTTTCTGAAGAACCTTCAATTCAGGAGCTTTCTTCCAGACAATATCAAAGAGCCCTGCAAGCGCCTGCGAGAAAAGCTGAGTGTTTACCCAGACGCCGGCATCGTAGGAAGGATGGATGTCCTCATCATTCAACAGCATGAAAAGAACCTCGCGGCCGTCAACGATGACAAGACGTGCGTTTATTGAATCCAGATTTCTGACCTTGCAATAATCAAGAAGTTCCCTGTCAAAATCAACACCATCAACAGGGGCGGCAATTCTTATGTCAACCCCCCTTTTTGCCGCTTTCTTGAAAGCCCTCTTCAGATACTCCGACTTTCTCAAGAATCCGGCTCTTGTGGTGATGATGTAAACAAAAGATTCAGCGCCCTTTACCATTGCTTCAATCTGGTTGTAAACAGAATCGCGGCCTTTGAAAGAGCCGGCAAGATCCGCGGGCTCGACAAGCTCCACGCCCTGGCTGTGAAGCAGGCGGAGCTCCTCCAAAACTTCAGAGGACTTGAGTTCGTCAAGAATTTTCTCTTTCGTCTCTGCCTCTTCCTTTATGCGCTTCTTAACCCTTTCAACAACCTCCTCGGGAGGAACGGCGATGTACTTTATCGGCTTGCCGATTTTCATAACGACAAAGCCCTTTTTCTCAAGGGATTCCAGAACATCATAGGCGCGCGATCTTGGAACGTTCGCCATGTCGGAGAGTTCCCCTGCGGTTGAAACACCCCTTGACAGCAGAGCAGTCCAGAGTTTGCTTTCATATGTGTTGAGACCGAAATCACGAAGCTTGTTTAAAAAGTCCTTTTGCACGATCATTCTTGAGACACCTTTTTCAGTTGAAAAACAATAATGTGGTGTTGTGACGCAACCAAACATCATCAATGAGTTGCCACTTTGGAGTGGAACTGAAACTAATATATAAAGTTTTCGTCATCGGAAGGTAATTAAAGCAAAAGTTTGGTGTGTGGTTGATAACGAGAGCAGCAAACAACAAAGACATAGGACAGAGACACAGACGCCTGCGTTTCCTGTGGAAGTGCAGGTGTGGAGGGGGTGGTGTTAAAACAATGCGGAAGGCAGGAGCAAAATATGAGAAGAAACACACAATCATGCGGTCCAGAGCAGGCAAGAGTAAAAAAGACAAGATTAATACGAACCGGAACACATATAATATAAAAAC
>RFJB01000008.1 GCA_003695045.1 Candidatus Woesearchaeota archaeon
GTTGACAATCTTGTTATGATAGCGACGCCGAACAAGGGCATACGCGGAAAGGTGGAATCGTTCTGCCATGTTTTCGGGGAGAAGAGAGAGTGCAAGGACATGACAAAGGACAGCCCTTTCATGAAGAAGGTAAACAACCCTGAGAGGCAGCCGCACTTCGTGGACATGACAGTTATAGCAGGGGACGGGTGCGTTATGAGCGGAGGAACGGGCGACGGCGTTGTGCTTTTGGAGGACGCCCTCCTGGAGAATGCGCAGAACCACGTAGTGAATGGAACCTGCGCAGGGTCAAAGACGCTTCATACAGAGATAATGGATATTGACAAGTATCCTGAAACATACCAGTTCGTTAGGTTGGGGCTTTTGTCATGAAGCGGTTATATGAGCGCCCTTTCAAGCTTTGTCTTTCTTTTGTGGCAGTCCCTGCAGAGAGTTCTCAGATTGCTCTTGTCAAAAGGGTCTATGCCTGTTCTTAGAGGGATTATATGGTCTATTTCCAGATGTGCCTTGGAAAAACGTTTTCCGCAGATTGCGCATTTGTACCTGTCGCGCTTGAGAACGTCCTTTCTGACAAACTCCCAGGTGTGGGCTTTTGTGAATTCTTCCAGACAACGCTGAGAGCAGTATGCTCTTCTTCCTCTGGGAATTGGCATCGCGCAGTTTCTGCATAGCTTTCTTCCTTTTTCGTCTGTGAGAACAGGCAGAGTTGACAGCGGGGGATACCTTGTCATTTCATTCATAAAAAATTTATATTACCCTTTTTTACTTTTGGTTTTGCCAATGTACGGTTTCGCGAATGCACGGCTGTGGTCCAGTGGTAAGACGCTGCCCTCCCAAGGCAGAAACCCGGGTTCGAATCCCGGCAGCCGTATGATTTGAGGCCGCGGAATTCTTGTTAAAAACCGGCAAGAAGCATCAGCCCGAGAATTAGCGCGGAAGCTATGAAGAATGGCCTCACATATTTATCGCCTTTTTCTATGAAATGCTGCGAACCAAACCAGCCCCCGACCGAGTTGGCTGCGAACAGAACGAGCGCAAGCGTATAGTCAATCTTCTCTGAAAAAAGGAATATGAGTGATGCCACAATAATCGGAATGCCGTTTACAACCCTTTTAGTGCCGGCGCTTTCCAGGAATGTTTGTCCATAAAGCAGCAGCAGAAGGTAAGAGAACAGCGCGCCACCTCCGCCTCCCGCAAGAATGTTGATGAATGAGATGATGGAAGCAAGGCCGAAGCCCAGAATGTTCCTTGCGGGGACTCCTTTCTTTGTGCGCTTGACGCCGATATGAGGATTGAGTAAGAACACAGCGAGAACTGCGAGTATCGCAAATGCCACTGCTTTCTTGAGAAAAACCGCCTCTGCCGTGAGAACAATCCTTGTTGCTATGAGGGCGCCCGCAAGCGAAAATACAGTCAGGGGAATCGCAAGCCGGTAATCTATTTTTCTTGACTTGTGAAACTTTATGAAGGAAGTGATGACCGCTCCGGTAGTGCCCACCCTGTATGATACCACCGCAACATCAGGAGGGATTCCCAACAGGATAAGAGCTGATGTGACTATGAGTCCTGTGCCGCCGACTACAACCCCTATGCTTGAAAGAAGGGACACTCCAAAGAAGAGGGCTAAATAAAAGAGAATGTCCTGCATAACTCAACACCGCCTTATAATAAAAATAAGCAAGAATAGAATGAGTTTATTCTTCGTCTTCGTCGGGATTGTAGCTGGGCACTGCCGCCTTGCTGATTATCATTATGTCTCCTATTGACTTGACGAGCTGGTGCGGCACGATGACTCCTTTTGCGGAACCGAGAACTTTGCTCAAAAAGGAGTTTTTCGTCGCTCTGACGCGCCATCCAAAGACCTTGTTTGTTGTCAGGATTGACTCTTCAACATCCCCGAAGTAATCTCCTGTGTCTGTAAACACTTTCATATCGTATGTTTCGGATATTCTCTTCATTTTCAGCATTTAAAATCCCCTCCCCTCATAATTATAAGTTTCAGTAGTGAATAGTTAAAACAAGTCCTATTTAAATAATTTTCTCATATGCTCCGATGCAGTCCGGGCAGGCCGTGGCGCACCGGGAACAACATGAGAGCTTGATAACAACAAGTATTAAAAACTACGAGAAAGATTTCTGGGGCAGAATGGGGAGCAGAAGTATTCGAACAGAGAATAAGGGGGAGGTAGGAAATGTCATTTTAGTGGGAACATCCCACATATCATCCCAGAGCGTCGAAGAGGTCTCTGAAGCAATAAAAAATAATGACATTGACATAGTGGCGCTGGAACTTGATGCTGGAAGGTTCCACGCCCTCATGCATGAGAGCGATAAAAAGTCGCTGCCAAGCCCTCTGAAAGTCGGATTTAAAGGTTTCTTCTTCAGCATTCTCGGCTCGTGGGCTGAACGGATGCTTGGCAAGCAGGTGGGTGTGAGCCCCGGCTCTGAGATGATTGCAGCCGCAAAAACAGCCATGAAAACAGGGAAGGCAATAGCGCTCGTGGACCAGAACATAGAGGTTACCCTGAAGCGTTTCTCCCGTGAAATAACATGGAGGGAAAAATGGCGTTTCATTGTTGATATGGTAAAAAGCGTTTTCGGTGCAGGCAGGATGGAAATAGACCTGCGGAGAGTTCCGGAGAAAAAGCTCATCAATAAGCTCTTGAAGGACGTGAAGAGGAGGTATCCCAGCATATTCAAGGTTCTTGTGACTGAACGGAACGAGGTAATCGCGGAGAACCTCGCCCGGCTCGCTTTGACGAACAGCGAAAAAAGGATTGTTGCGGTAATAGGCGCCGGGCACCTTGAAGAGGTAGGCAGGTTGTTGGAGAAAAAGCTTGCCGCTGCCGAGACAATCACTGATGTTCCGTTTGAATTGACCGAGACGGACGACTTTGAGGCGAATTATTCCTTCTCTTTTGAGGGGATCAAGGAGGAACCGCCAAAAGAGACAGATTTAAATAGAAAACGCCCAAAAAAATAAACAACATGGCTTCCATAGTTCCTGTTTTGAGGAGGCACTTCAGGTTTACGAAAGCAGAGGTCGAGAATGTATTAATCATGATTCTTGCATTCTCGTTCATTCTCGGATTTGACGATGGAAGAGACACATTTAACGCAGCGCTATGGATTGCCAACTTTCTCGGGTGTCTTGTGATTGCTTCATTGTCTGTGCTGATTCATGTTTGTTCCCAAAAAGCATTCGGCATACTTAACGGGATACGAACCGAACAGCAGTTGAGCTGGTATGGAATCGGAGTTGGCCTTATTATTGCTTTCGTGACGAGGGGAGCAGTTCAGGTTTATTTGCCCGGAAGTTTCAAGGCATACCCGATAAGCACGGGAAGGATTGGAAGATTCAGGCACGGGCTTAACCCGGCAACGATTGGCGGCGTGGCGCTGATGGGTCCTGTGGCTAACGTTGTTGCGGCGATGTTCTCGAAGTTCCTCCTGTTTCAGGTGTTTGGAATAGAGTGGGTTTGGCTTGACAGGTTCATAATGTTCAACTTCCTCTTCGCGTTGTATTCAATGCTGCCGCTTCCCGGCCAGACAGGGCTTCTTGTCTTTTTCGGATCGCGGCTCTGGTATTCGTTTGGATTTGGAACCCTCCTCGGTTATGTCATTCTCTTCGAGTTGGGGATTCTCTCCCTCTTCGGAGCTCTGGCAATAGGGGCTATTGTATGGATGGTGTATTATGTGTTCTTTGAGAGGAAGGTCTGGTAGGTGTGACGATGGGATTAACATGGTACGATGACTGGGTGGAAATACTCGGGGTTTCTGCGATGCTTGGAGGCATCGCTCTTTCTCTCATTACGGGAAGCGCAATAATCAATTACATAGTGATAGCGATTTGCGGAGCCATGACAGGCAGGGCGCTTTACTACCGGCGCTACAAACTGAAGATGTGGCTTATACTCATCATAGTGATGTTTCTTCTGGGATACCTTATTGGAAACAGGTACGGGAATGATGCCGTAAGCTTGCTTGTGTTTGCGCTCTCCGCGGCAGGGATTTACAGGGCGCACCTCAAAGGAGCAATGGAATAAACCGTAGCTGTAAAACGCAGTTTGCAGAGCAAAATAGACCTGGCAAAAATGGAGAATATCAGGAGAGTCAGCAGGAGCGTCTGGAAGGTAAGCGTTGATTCTAATGTTTACTTCATCGACGGTCCGGAGAAGATAATAATTGATGCCGGACCGAGAAGCTATAGAAATATTCTTTCTTCTTTCTTGGAGAAGATTGTTGATTTGAGGAAGATTCAGCGAGTATTCTTTACTCATCTTCATTATGACCATATAGGAAATTTCGACCTGTTTCCGAATGCTTCGTTTCATGCGTCGCGTGAGGAAATTGCACGGTGGAGAAAAAATCCTTACGAGGCCGTGCTTGACGAGTTCATGGCCGAAAAGTCAAAAGAGATTGATTTGAGGGAATTTCCGGATTTGGACTGGCTTGAAGTTATTCATACTCCAGGTCACACGTCAGGAAGCGTGTGTTTTTGGCTTCCGTCGGAAAAAGTCCTTTTTACAGGCGATACAATATTCAGGAACGGAACGGGAAGAACCGACCTCCCGACCAGCGTCCCCGAAGAGATGCAGAAATCTGTAGTGAAGCTTGTTGCTTACAATTTCAGCGTTCTTTGCCCGGGCCATGATTACTAAGAGGAATGAATCTTCTGAACTTTGCCCTTTTGGTTTTTCTGATGGAAGAGACGTAATGCAGGCGGACGTCTCTTATTCCGGTCGAACCTGTCAAGTGCTCTTTTATCTTCCTGGCAGTTTCTTCTGTGAAGTCCTTTGCTCTGACTATTTTGACATCCAGACAAGCGGGCGCCGTCTGAACTATCTGATACTGCACAATCCCCGGTATGCTTGGGGGAATGTACACCACTGTTGACGAAATGCGCTTTCCTGAAGGCATTACAAGGTATTCGGAAGCCCTGCCCGTTATGCCGGAGAGAACAGGATATGCTATTCCGCATTCGCACTTTTTCGCAGACCATGAAGCGATGTCGCCTATTTTGTATCTTATGAGAGGCATTGCGTAGTTTATAAGGTCCGTGCAGACAACCTCTCCGGGCGTTCCCTGTCCTGCAGGATTTCCATTGTCAAGAATTTCAATAATTCTCGTATCCGCATTGACATGAAGATTGTGTCTGGTGCATTCCCATGCCACCTGTCCAAACTCCTCGGAATCGTACACATTTACGACCTCGCAACCGAATGCCCTTTCTATTTTATCTCTCACTTCAGGATAGAGCATCTCTGAATTTGTAACTATGAATTTCGGCTTTGGAAGCGATATTTCATTCAAGAGAATGTGGTCGGCAAGAAGTCCCAGCCGGCTGGGGTAGCCCTCGATAACATCGGGCTTGTAGGATGCAATCCTGTCTGTCTGCTCCTTAAGGTCTGCATCCCACGGCACGGCCTCCTGCCGGTAGAAGCCGAGTTTGTTTATGAAGTCAGGGGTGTAAGTGTGAAACGCGAGTATTAATTTTTTGTAAAACGCCTTGTATCCGTGGAGGTAAAGGATACGCCTCCCCTCTGCAACTCTTCTTGCGGCTGTTTTTTTCTCCATGAAGATATGAAGGGGTATGCCTGTAGAACCGCCTGTTGTTGTTTCCAGAAGCTGGCTGCGGTCAAAGGAGGACGAAATGCAGTCGGCATTCTGCAGGTCGTGTTTGGAAGTGACCGGTATTTTGTAAAGATCTTTCGTGCCGGAAATGTCAGAGGGCTTCAGTGAGGCGCTGTCAAACAACTCCCTGTAATACGGCACGGTTTCATACGCGTGCTTGACTATTCTTCTCAGCATTTCGTCCTGGCGTTTCGCCAGGTCTGACTCGCTTAATGCAAGGTTTCTCAAGGAAGCCCCGGTTTCCTTAATGACTGAGAGCTGGAGTTCCCTGTCAATCTTCCGAAGGGCTCTGGCGATGATGCTTGGTTTCATCATGATTTCTTAGAGGGAGAGGCAGAACGGCCTCCCGCCACAATTGCAGGAATTCAATAGTTCAAGGGATATAAAAAATGCTTGTAAAATGCTCGTATAAACGGCACGGCGCGGAAAATCCAGTGGTCAGTAAAACACGATGTATTTAAAAAGGAAGAAGCCCTTCTGCATGGCATGGTTGAAAAGACTGTGGCAGAAGAGGAATCAGGAAATGGATATAGAATAAAGAACTTTGAGCCGAGAATTTATCAGGAAACAATATTCGCAACTGCCGCCCAGAAGAACACCCTCATAGTCCTTCCGACAGGGCTTGGCAAGACAAACATTTTTGTCATGCTCGCAATCCAACGCCTCAGGCAGTACCCCAAATCCAAAGTCCTTCTTCTCGGACCGACAAGGCCTCTCATTGAGCAGTACAAGAGCGTCTTCGAGAGGCACACCACCGTGCCTTCCGAAGAGATGGCAGTTTTTACAGGAATGGTGCGGCCTGAAAAAAGACAGGAGATGTGGAAAAGCGCCAGAATAATTTTCTCGACGCCGCAGGGTCTGGAAAACGACATCATATCCGGCAGGATTACTCTGGAGGACGTTTCGCTTCTCGGGTTTGACGAGGCGCACAGGGCAGTGGGGGATTACAGCTATGTCTGGATTGCGAAGCAGTACGAAAAAACAGCGCGCTTCGGCAGGATAGTTGGGATGACTGCTTCGCCCGGCAGCGATATTGAGACAATCAGCGAGGTGTGCAAGAATCTGTTTATAGAGGATGTCGAGGTCCGCGACGAAACAGATCCTGATGTCAGGGAATATGTCAAGAAAACTGTGGTAAGATGGGTTCCGGTGGAGCTCGCTCCTGAGTTGAAAAGATTGAGAACAGTTCTTAACCTCATAACACAGAAGATTGTGAAATCGCTGAAATCCAGCGGGGTTATTCATGAAAAAGCGGCACTGGTGTCGCGAAAGGACATTATTCAATTGCAGGGCCAGCTTCAGGGAAAAGTCGCGCAGGGAGAGAAGGACCCCTACATATGGCAGGCAATATCTGATGTCGCCAAACTCCTGAAGGTTCACCATGCATTGGAGCTGGTTGAAACGCAGGGACTCAATGCAGTCGCTGATTATCTTGAACGGCTTGACAGGGAATCTGCAGGAAGCCGGGTAAAGGCGCTGAAAAACCTTGTGGCTGACAGCGACTTCAGGACTGCACTGGCTATGACGAGAGTGTTCAGGGAAAAAGGCGTTGAGCACAACAAGCTCGCGAAGCTTGTGGAGATTGTAAGAAAAAAGATTGGGGAAGGAGTAAAGCTTATTGTCTTCAGCCAGTTCAGGGATACTGGATTAATGATTAAGAACAAACTTGAAGAAGAGGGAATCAGCTGCCGTCTCTTTGTCGGACAGATGAAAAAGGGAGCAACGGGGATGTCCCAAAAGGAGCAAAAGAAGATTCTGGACGAATTCAGGAACAACGAATTCCAAGTTCTCATATCAACATCGGTGGGGGAAGAAGGTCTCGACATACCTGAAGTTGATGCTGTTATTTTCTACGAGCCGGTTCCTTCAGCAATAAGGACTGTTCAGCGGAGGGGAAGGACAGGAAGGCACAGGGACGGCGAAGTCATTGTCCTTTACACCAAGGGAACGAGGGACGAGTCCTACAGGTGGGCGGCGCACCACAAAGAGAGAAGGATGGGCTCTCATCTGAGGGAGCTGAAGAAAAAACTTGTGACGGGCCTTAACGGAAAAACCCAGAACAGAAGGATTGAAGATTTTGTTGAAGACGATGAGCAAATGCCGAAGATAATTGTGGACCACCGCGAGAAAGCCAATCCTGTTGTAAAGAAACTTTCGGAGATGAATGTGCGCATTGAAATGAAAGCGCTCGGGATAGGCGACTATGTCCTCAGCGACAGAGTGGTTGTGGAATTCAAGACGGTTGAGGACTTTGTGAATTCCATTGTTGACGGAAGGCTCCTTCTTCAGTTGCAGAACATGAAGAGGTCGTGGGAAAGACCCATTGTAATCATTGAAGGCACTGAGGACATCTACTCTGTAAGAAATGTTCATCCTGCTGCAATAAGAGGGATGATTGCTGCGATTGTTGCCGGTTACGGCATTCCAATCATCCAGACAAAGAATCCTGTCGAGAGCGCAGGCATGCTTTTCAGTATTGCCCGGAGGGAGCAGGACAAGCACCGGCGTGATCTGCCCCTCCATCCCGACAAGCCGGCGATGAGCATTCACGAACAGCAGGAGTATATTGTTTCTTCTCTGCCGGGGATAGGGCCTTCGCTTGCCAGGCCTCTCCTGAAGCATTTTGGAAGCGTCAGGGCAGTCATGAATGCTCCGGAAGAAGAGCTTATGAAAGTTGAGAAGATAGGGAAAAAGAAAGCTGAGAAGATACGCGAAATTCTGGACAGAAAATATACCGGGCTGTGATGTGCACCGCGTTGAAATGCCTGCTTCGGACAACTCAATCAGATGTCAAGAAAGGGCTCTTCCTCCTCCGTGTGTTCTTTGCCGGAGTTTTCATCGATTCCGTTTTTGTCCTTTTCGCTTGCTATGAGGGTTTCTGCGTGAGTTATGCCGTCAGTCAGCCAGAGTTTGTTCTGGAGAAAGGACTTTAACTCTGAAAGGTCTTGCACTTCCACTTTTATTATTATGTCATACCTTCCGAAGAGTTCGTAAATCTCTTTTATCTCCGGAAATTTTTTGAGAGCAGAATATACCAGTTTGTTCTTTCCATATTTTGTATGAAGCATGATAAACGCTGTAACTTCCTGCATAGTCAGAGTCCAAAAGGGAGTATTATAAAAAGATTGCTGTTCCTGCGTGTGAATACGCCGGAATACGCAAAGAAGGGCGGAGAGGCAAAAAGGTTTGGAAAAACAGAAAAGCAGGAGAAACAAGAGAAAACCCTTGTGAAATCAGCGCTTCAGAGCATGCTTCTCCATGAATCCCGCGAGGCCTTCAATGTGGGAGACAGGAAGGCGCGACAATGCGTTGCGGAGGGAATCATCGATGCGGACTCCGAGCCGGGAGAGATTTCTTGAGAGGTGACCGTACAGTTCCTTTCCCTTTGCGTCAAAGTCGGTAAGCAGGCAGACGCCTCCCGAATCATTCGCCGGCGCAACAGCCGCGATGCGCTCGCAGAAAGAAAACAGCGGTCCGCTGATTTCATAAACATTTGTGAAACCGAGGCGTTGGAGCGACATGATATCTTTCTTGCCCTCTACAATAATCAGGAGTTTGTTTTTCTTCGCCTTCTCCATCTCAGCAAAAGCGTCTTCAAATTCTTTTTGAAAAGAAGAACTTCTCATAGGATGCAAAGAATATTAAAGGACTTTATTATACTTTTTACGCCATGAGCAGAGTGGAAGCAACAGACACCATAAGTTTGTCCACAATTCTTAAGCATTACAAGAGGGCTGACATACAGGAAGCAATGATAAAGTCGGCTGTGTCAAGAGAGGTTGCGGTGCGCATGCACGACCGTTTCGGAAAGAGGCCGGACATACTCAGCCATCCGAAAGACATTCTTGAGTTTGCCAAAAAGGGCGTTACTTCATTTCATGTCTCTGAAGAGAGATGGGTTAATCCTCTCGCCCTCAGTTCGGAACTGAGTCCGGACGAGCTGGCAGAACTCAGGACAGGATGGGACCTCGTTCTTGATATTGACTGCCATTTTATTGAGTATTCAAAGATCGCAGCCAAACTGTGCATTGACGCCCTGAGAAACCACGGAATAAAAAGCGTGTCTGTAAAGTTTTCAGGAAACAAGGGCTTTCATATTGGAGTGCCCTTTGAAGCGTTCCCAAAAAAAGTGTCAAATACAGAAACCCGCCTTCTGTTTCCCGAAGCGGCAAGAAAGATTGCAATGTACATCAAGGAGATTATAGCCAAGCCGCTTAGCGAAGCAATCATGAACTTTGAAAACAGGGACTTCGGCAGGATTGTTGAAAAGACAGGCAAGAAGGCGGAGGAGATAATAGAGTATGAAACGGATCCTACAGGAAGACGAATTCCGGTAATTAATGCAAAGCCGTTCCTGGACATTGACACCATACTTATTTCTTCAAGGCATCTTTACAGAATGGTGTATTCTCTTCATGAGAAGTCCGGTCTTGTTTCCGTTCCTCTGGACCCCGACTTTGTAATGTTCTTTGAGAGGGAGAGCGCACGCCCCGAAAAAGTGGAGGTAAGCAGCTTTGAGTTCTTGAACCCGGAGAATGCGGTTCCTGACGAAGCAAGGATGCTTTTCATTCAGGCGCTGGACTTCAGTCAGGACAGCGAAAAAAATGAAGATGACGAAATGAGAGAGCGCTTTGAACAGAGAGAATATGAGATTCCGGAAAATGCCATTCCCGAGAAATTTTTCCCGCCGTGCATAAGGAAGATGCTAATGGGGCTTGCTGACGGGAGAAAGAGAGCCCTGTTTGTGCTGGTGGGGTTTCTTTCAAATGTGGGCTGGACGTGGGAGCAGATTGAGAGATACCTTTTGGAGTGGAACAAGAGGAACAAGCCGCCGCTGAGCGAAACCCTCGTAAGAGGCCAGATAAGATACAGAAAGATGCAGAAGAAGCTCGTGATGCCCCCGAACAGCACTAACAAGAATTATTATGATGATATTGGTGTTGAACATTCCGATCCCCTCTGTATAAAACTTAAGAACCCTGTGAACTATGCAAAGTTCAAATCGAGAAACAGCAGAGAGGATAATTCTGGGAGAAGCAGGAGAAAGCCCCGAAAGAAAGAAGAAGAACAGAATGTTGCAGAGAACCGGGATGGGCAGAAAGAGTAGAATGGGAGGTATTTCTTCCCGAGGAAAACAAAAAACGCAATATTTATAAAGAAGACCTTACTCCCAGCCAGAATTCCCACCAAGGTATTTGAATCGCACATCATGATTTGAATGCCGAGCAATGGATGATCAGGACCTGAAAAAAAGCCTTTCAACAAAAAATGGCTTGCTAAGACCTTCGTTCTGACGAAGGGCTTTATCAATAGGTCCTTTATGCTGAAGATGGCGAAAAATGCTGTTAGAGAGTTCCATCTCGCAGTAAAGCGCCGGAATAAGTAAAAGCTGGTAAATATGCCCAAGAAACACTCACCAAGAAAAGGGAGCATGCAGTTTTGGCCCAGAAAGAGAGCCAAGAAGCCCTACGCAAGGGTCAGGTCGTGGGCCGGCATAGCAGAAGCTGCGCCCCTGGGATTTGCCGGATACAAGGTCGGCATGACGCACATACTCATCAACAAGGCCAAGACCGGAGGAAAAAGCCAGGTTCAGAGAGTATTTGTGCCGGTTTCCATTCTTGAATGCCCGCCCCTGAAGGTGTATGGAGTCAGGGCTTACCGGGAAAGCGAGAACGGCCTCAAAGTGGCAACAGAGGTTGTCGTGAAGGCAGACAAGGAACTCTCCCGTAAAACACCGGGAGCCAAAAAGGAAACGAAAAAAATCGATTCGCTGAAGCCCGAAGATTATTCTGAATTCCGACTTCTCGTGTACACTCAGCCCAAACTTACCGGAATTGGCAAGAAAAAGCCGGAGATTTTTGAAATTGCCATAGGCGGAAAACCGCAGGAGCAGTTTGAGTACGCAAAGAACGTCCTTGGAAAGGAGATAAGCATTGGGGACGTGTTCAAAGAAGGAGAGTATGTTGATGTTCACGGCATTACCAAAGGAAAAGGCGTCCAAGGACCTTTGAAGAGGTTTGGAATAAAGAGAACCAGCCACAAGTCAGAGAAGAGCGTCAGAACCCCCGGTTCGCTTGGAGGATGGGTTGGACAGGGCGTCTGGATGTGGAGAGTCGCAAAAGCGGGCCACATGGGATACAATGTGAGAACAGAGTACAACAAGTGGCTTCTCAAAATCGGAAAGAATCCTGAAGAGATAAACGTGAAAGGAGGATTCCTCCATTATGGAATTGTGAAAAATGATTATATCATCGTGAAGGGCTCGGTTCAGGGAACGCCCAAAAGGTTGCTCAAGCTCACCAAAGCGATAAGGCCCGACCCCAAAGCGCCCAGAGAAGTTCCGCCAATACATTATGTCAGCACTGAATCGCCGCAGGGCAAATAGAGAGGCATAACGAGCATAATTACAATCAAAGGTATTGAAAATGAAAATCAAGGTTTTGACTCTGGAAAACAAGGAAAAAGGCGAGAGAGAACTTCCCAAACAGTTCAGGGAGGTTGTAAGGCCCGACCTTATCAGAAGGGCTGTTCTTGCAATCCAGAGCCACAAAAGGCAGCCATACGGCGCGGACCCCGAAGCAGGAATGAAGGTCTCGGCAGAACTTTCCCGAAGAAGAAGGAACTACAGGGGTTCGTATGGAATTGGAATCTCCAGAGTTCCCAGAAAAATACTGTCCAGACAGGGCAGGAGGATGAACTGGGTTGGCGCTCTTGCACCCGGCACAGTAGGCGGAAGAAGGGCGCACCCTCCAAAGAGCGAAAAAGTATGGGACCAGAAGATAAACAATAAGGAGAGAAGAAAAGCGATACTCTCTGCTCTTGCCGCAACAGTGAATGTTGATTATGTCAGGGCGAGAGGGCATAAAGTTCCTGATTCATATCCGTTTGCTGTTGATGACAGCATCATTGATGTTAAGAAAACCGCGGATGTTTCAAAAGTCCTTGGCGCTTTGGGCCTTGGGGAAGAGCTTGAAAGGACCAAAGAAAGAAAGGTAAGAGCGGGAATAGGAAAGATGAGAGGAAGGCGCTACAAAAAGAAGACAGGGCCTTTGATTGTCGTTCCGAAAGAATGCGACCTGATGAAATCCGCAAGAAACATTCCGGGACTGGAAGTTGCAAGGGTAGACAAGCTGAATGCGGAGCTGCTTGCACCGGGAGCTCAGCCGGGCAGGCTTGTGATATTCACAGAAGGAGCGCTTGACAGGATGGAGAAAGAAAACCTGTTCGCGCAATAATGGAAGGGTTCAAAATGCAGGAAAAGGAAAAATTCGATCCTCATGCAATCGTCAAATATCCACTTTCAACAGAGAAGTCAATCCGCCTCATGGAGGCAGAAAACAAGCTCATATTCGCTGTTGAAAGAAAAGCCAGAAAGAACGAGATAAAGAGGGCAATAGAAGAGCTCTTCAATGCAAAGGTTGAGAAGGTGAACACTTACATAACTCCAAAGGGAAAGAAAAGAGCGTATGTCAAGTTTTCGGATGAAACGCCCGCGATTGACATTGCAACCAACCTTGGACTGATGTAAATCAAGATTAAAAGGGATTCAAATGGGAAAGAACATTGTTCAACAGGCAAGGGGACACGGAGGCCCGACATACAGGGCGCCCAGCCACCGCTACAAGGGAGCTGCCAAGCACCTTGCCAAGAAGGACGAGACGGTAACGGGCAGGATAGTGGATATAATAAAATGCCCCGGCCATACAAGCCCCCTTGCGCAGGTTGAGTACAGCACCGGCGAGACAGCCCTGCTTATAGCGCCGGAGGGAGTAAAGGTCGGCGCCGAGGTCCAGACAGGACCAGAAGCAGTCCCTGCGCCGGGAAACACTCTGCCATTGAGCAAGATTCCCGAGGGAACGCTCGTATACAACATTGAAGCGGTCCCTGGAGACGGGGGAAAGTTTGTGAGAGCATCAGGTGTGTTCGCAAAGGTCGTCATGAATCTGAAAGACAGAATCATAGTTCAGCTTCCATCAAAAAAGCAGAAGGAGTTCCACCCCCAGTGCAGAGCAAGCATTGGCGTGATTGCCGGCGGCGGAAGAACCGAGAAGCCGTTCTACAAGGCAGGAAACAAGTACAAGGCGATGAAAGCAAGGAACAAGTATTATCCTGTTGTGTCCGGAAACGCAATGAACGCTGTGGACCATCCATTCGGTAATAAGAGGTCGCAGAGAAAATCCAAGGCAAGACCGACCTCCCGAAATGCGCCGCCAGGAAGGAAGGTGGGCATGGTGGGAGCCAGAAGAACAGGACGAAAGAAGGGAAAACAGGCATAAAGAATTAAGTTGATGACTCATGGCACGAAAAGAATTCACTTATCGCGGAAAAACCCTGGAAGAACTGCAGGGGATGAGCATTGCAGAGTTTGCAGAGCTTCTTCCGAGCAGACAGAGAAGAACGCTCAAAAGGGGTTTTGACGAAGCCCAGAAAGCTCTGCTGAAAAAACTGAGAGCCGGAAAAAAGGAAGTTAAGACCCACAGCAGGGATATGATTGTGCTTCCTGAGATGGTCGGCAAAACGATCAAGGTTTACAACGGCAAAGAGTTTGTCGCTGTGATGATTCAGCCCGAAATGATCGGGCATTTCCTTGGAGAGTTCTCACTCACAAGGAAGAGGGGCCAGCACGGCTCGCCGGGAGTGGGAGCTACAAGGTCAAGCGCAAGCATATCAGTAAGGTAAGAGGAAATAACGATGGTTTATCATTACACTGCAAAAGCGGACCCTGAAACAATGGCAAAGGCCGTGGGAAGGGATCTTCCCATATCTACAAAGCAGTCCATTGAGATATGCGCCCAGATAAGGGGCAAAAGCTTGCAGTTCGCAAAGAGGTATCTTCAGGAGGTCGTCGAATTCAAGAGGGCTGTCCCGTTCAGAAGGTTCAACAGGGATGTTGGCCACAAAAAAACAGGCGGGCCCGGAAGATATCCTGTAAAAGCATGCACTTACCTGCTGAAACTCCTTAATTCCGTTGAGGCGAACGCGCAGAACAAAGGTCTTTCATCAGAGGACCTTGTCATTGAAACCCTTGTTGCGCACAAGGGCTCGGGAAACTGGCACTACGGCAGACACCGAAGGAGAAAGATGAAGAACACCACGGTGGAAGTTATTGTCAGGCAGAAGGGAGGAAAGGCAGAGGAAAAGAAAAACGAAAAGCCGGTAAAGAGTGAAGCCAGGAAGGAAGAGAAGAAGGAGAAGCCCAAGGAAGAGGCAAAAACAAGGAAAGAAGAAGGGGCTTCCAAGCAGAAAGTCAGCGAAGACAAAACCGAAACGAAAGACCAGTCATCTGAAGAGTCAAAAAATCAATCTGAAAAACAGGATGGAAATGATAAAAAATGATTGAGAGACAATTCGTTAATCAGAAGAAAAAGGAATTTCAGATTCAGGAGTTCATAGCTAACGAGCTGAAGAGAGTAGGCCACAGCATGACCAGAATACAGAGAACCCCCCTCGGCGAGAAAGTCATCATTCACGCTTCAAGACCGGGTCTTGTTGTCGGAAGGAAAGGAGCCAACATCAAACAGCTCACCAAGGTTCTCAAGAAGAAATTCAAGCTTGAGAATCCGCAGATAGAAATTGCCGAAGTGGAAAACGTCAATCTCGATCCTCAGATAGTCGCAGAGAGGATATCAACATCGCTTGAAAGATACGGACTCAACAGGTTCAAAGGCATCGGGCACAGAGTCATGGAAGATGTTATGAATGCCGGTGCAATCGGAGTCGAGATACTTATCTCCGGAAAGGTCCCGAGCAGCAGGGCTAAGCGATGGAGATTTTACCAGGGATACCTTAAGAAGTCAGGAGACATAGCAATTAACGGCGTCAAAACAGCATACTCAATTGCCAAACTCAAGACAGGAGTGGTCGGCATTCAGGTAAGAATAATGCCTCCCGACCTCAAGCTTCCTGACGACATTAAACTGGTCGAAACCAAAAGCGAAGAGATAGACACTCAGGAACCGATCACTGAAGAAAAACAGGAAGAGAGCGAAACATCAGAGGATGAAGCGCAGGAACAACCTGAAGAAGAGACGGATAAAGAGGAAGATGCAGAAAAGCAGGAAGAAAACGGGGAAAAATCTGATGGAGAAGGTAGTGAGAAATGAAAGCAAAGGATATTCATGCATTGTCAGATGAGGACATCGAGAAGAAGATGTCCGATGCGAGGCGCGAGCTCATGAAGCTCAACGCGCAGATAGCATCAGGAACAACACCTTCGAGTCCGGGCCAGGTGAAACAGCTAAAGAAAACAATTGCCAAACTGGCCACAGAACTGAGACGAAGGGGAGAAAAAAAGCATGAGTGAGATATGCACTAAATGCGGTTTGCCGACTGAGCTCTGCGTTTGCGAGACAATCGCAAAGGAGAGCGTCAAGA